>JARLFW010000143.1 GCA_031296345.1 Nitrosotalea sp.
AGATTTGCTTGTAGAGTTCTTCCTCCCCTACCATGTTTCGAAGTATTCTTGCAGCAGTGTCAGCACCCACACCATATCCAGATATGACAACAAGTGCTGTCTTGCCAAAGTTTGCAAGAAGTGATGATACCTTCCAGGCTCTAGTAAACTTGTGGTTCTCTTCAGCAGTAATTTTTTTGCCAGCAATTTTTTTTTGCACTATTTTTGGCAGGTCATAATCAGAGTAAAATGTAGCAGATATCTGCCGTGACTTGCAATACGGACATGATGGAATCTCATTTATCTGGCCTGTCTCGATTACTTTTTCCCACTTGCCACACCTTACACATACCAGTCTATGTCGTGTCTTCATCAGTCTTGCTTTGACCATATCCAATATTCCCTTGTCCATATTTGCAGGAGATGCATAGTACTTTGTAGTATGATCAAGTATTGGCTCTGCAAGTTTTGAAAAACCATCAACTTCAATCCATGTCATTTTAATTTTGTCTGATTTGATATCTTGTAATAATTGAGAGGTATTTTGCAGATCATACTTGTCATGATATAACTCCCGTAGTGCCTCTTTTGCAAGTGCTGTTTTAGAATATTTTTCATACAAGAATCTTGCAGATTTTCTGTCATAGACTGCCCCTCTTCCTACGATTCCAAACTTTTTTGCAACACACCAGGTTCTCCAGTTTACATTATGTGTTCCAGCAAGTGAAGCTTGTACAATTTCTTGGAGAACATAATCATCTAGAAGAACATCAATGACTGCTTTTTCCATTATTCTACCATTTGATGAGAGCATTATTCTATATGCGTCAGACCTAGAATCTACAAGATATCCACTTTTGGCAGAAAGCATTGCAGAAAGCAACATTGCAAGTGTGGAATTTATCCTAGTTCCAAAACAGGAATGTATCACTATGGTATTTCTCACTCGTTGTGATTCAACAACAATATTTTTTTCGTCTGGAATTACACCAAGTTTTAGGTTATCAATTATTTTACTTGTAAAAGATGTGACAATGGCCTTTGTTCTAACCATGCCAACTTTTTTTGCAGTATTATAATCAACTGGAATGTTTTCACCCTCCCAGTATGGTACATTAATTCCAGCAGACTGGATGGGCTCTACATTTACTTTCAGAGACTTGTCATCTACGTTTAGAATTCTCCACTGCATGCCTTTCAATACAAAGACACTTCCTTGTTCACCATTATCGCCTACAAATCTCTGGTCAAGACTACCAATGATTTTCTTGGACGCAGTATCAAATACTTTGAATTTTAAAATGTCTGGAATTGTTGAGAGGTTCTCAAAGTAGTATCTAAATGAGCGGCCTTTTTTTGTAAATGTCATTTCCTCTTTATCTAGATAAACAATTGAGCCATTGTGTAAAATCTCAAGTACTGCAAGAAGATCTTCTGCAGTTATGTTTCTAAACGAATAGGCCTGTCTTATCATATTTAATGCAAAGTCAATAGAGACCTTTCCAAATTGCATAGACATACCTACCAAATGATGTGCAAGGACATCTAGTGCACCATCATGAACTATCTGATCTTCAATAGACTTTTCCTTTACACGCTCCAAAATTGCAAGAGCTTCAATCTCATCATCGGGATTGTTTGTTATGATCAACCCCTTTGCAGAAGATCCTCTTGTGTGCCTGCTTCGTCCAATTCTTTGCATTAGTTTTGATACTTGTCTCGGTGAACCATAATGAATCACAAGTTCAACAGAACCAATATCAAGACCAAGCTCAAGTGATGAAGTACAAACCACTATGCCAGGTTTTCCAGCTTTAAGTGTCTCTTCAGTCTCTTCACGAACTTGTTGAGAAAGAGAACCATGGTGTAGATCTATTGCAATATTAGATCTTTCTTTTAGAACTGATGCAAGATATTCTGATTCACCCCTAGTGTTTGTAAATAACAATACCGGAAAATTGAGATAGTTTTTTGTGACATATTCTATGATATGGTCTACTACGTCTGTAATTGTACCTTCTACATATTTTACCTCAACGTCATATTTTCTAATTGAATGATCTTCAATTATTCTACACCTTCTTTTTGTTCCAACTACAAATTTGCCAGCTTCTCCAGTATTTCCTACTGTTGCAGAAAGCCCAACTCTAGTAATTGGATATGTAGTGTTTGCTTGTAATCTTTCAAGACTAAGTGAGAGTTGTGCACCTCTTTCGTTGCCTAAAAGTTCGTGCACTTCATCTAATACTATCCATTCAAGCTCATCAAGTGCCTTTAGCATTACAGCTTGTGTCAGTAAAATTATGACTGTTTCAGGTGTTGTAATCAGTATGTCAGGCGGTGAGAGATTTATCTTGCGTCTCATTGTTTGAGACGTATCACCGTGTCTTACTTCAATTCGAAGTCCCTCGGTTTCGGCATACTGGATTATTCTCTTAAAGACATCTCTATTGAGTGCACGAAGTGGGGTGATGTAAAGCACTTTAATCTTGCCCGGACTTTTAGATTTTGCAACTCTTGCAAAGATTGGAATTACAGCAGTCTCAGTCTTTCCCGAACCTGTGGGTGCAATTACCAATGAATCAATCTTTTGAAATATTATAGGAACAGCCTTCTTTTGTATCTCAGTTAAATTCTCAAAACCAAGATTACGAAACTTTTCTTCTAACTTAACTAGTAGATGACTCTGGTTCTTTGCTTTGTCTTGTTCTAGATCGCTCGTATACCATTACACCAACTAAACCTATACCAAATAAAACAGCAGAGATAATTGGTATATAATCAAAAATTCCTGCCATGGCATTCATTATTTCTACAGTGATAAATAGGTTAAGATAATTCTGCCAATCCTGCTTCGGTTATCTCGTATGAGATCTCTTTCTTTTTTCCAAATGAAGGAAATACCCGCGCTTTGTATATTTTTCCATCTTTTTCAAGCTTGATTTTCTTATGTGTAAACATGCTAATTGACTTGTTCAAGGATTCAATTTCTTGATCATCTGAGCTTCTTACAATATTTGTTACAACTATTGGAATCCTTGTGTTAATTGAAATCATACTTAACAAATGCATATACTCCATAAATCTAACATGTTTTTCAAGGGAATTTGTTTCTCTAGAATATTCAAATGTAAATAGATCAGTTATATTTTCTATTACAACCAGTTTAGGGGATAACTCTGATATTTTTTTGATATACTCAAATTGTTCTGCAGTATTTGTTATTCTTGCTACAATCATGTTATCAAGAAGCGAAGATTGTAAATTTTTTAGCTTGATTAGCTGCATTATTCTTTCTGGTCTAAATCCACCCGTAGTATCTTGATACAATACGATTCCATTTGGTAACGAATTTAGAGAAATCTGCATTGCAAGTTGTGTCTTTCCACTTCCTCCAGGTCCAAAGATATCGATTATTGTACCATCTACTATGCCACCCCCAAGTAGATCATCAAGTCCTAGAAGACCAGTGGAAATCAATTCTTATCTAGAAATTATCACAAATTAAAGAGTATAAGTGATGATCGGGAAGGCTTTTATTCCCTATTTCAAGCAGTGGTGACAAGTGATTTGTGATGTCACAAGCAGCAACTCCAAAAAGACCTTTAACTACACTTCAAAAAGGAATTAACAAAAAAGTTACAGTCCGACTAAAAAGTGAGATAGAATACAAAGGTAAAATGAACAACGTAGATTCATACATGAACCTCATAATGACAGATGCTGAAGAGATAAGCAATGGCAAAATAATTGCAAATTATGGCAGAGTCATAGTCAGAGGAAACAACGTACTTTTCATAAAATTAGAAAATGAGTTATAGGAAAATCAATTATGGCCTCTCCTAGAAGCTACCTATTTACTTCAGAATCAGTTACAGAAGGTCATCCAGACAAGATTTGTGATCAAATATCTGACGCAATTTTAGACGAGTTTCTAAAGCAAGACCCAGATTCAAGAGTTGCAGTGGAGACATTGACAACTACTGGTGTTGTAATAGTGGCTGGTGAAGTTACATCAAAGGCAAGATTTGACATACAGGACATAGTAAGAAAAACTATTAGAGAAATCGGATATGACAATCCACAATATGGCTTTGATGCAGACTCTTGCAGTGTTTTAATTTCACTTCATGCACAGAGCCCTGACATATCAATGGGAGTTACTGCTAACGACAATAAGGATCAAGGTGCGGGAGATCAAGGCCTCATGTTTGGATATGCAACAAATGAGACGGAGGAACTTATGCCCATGCCAATTTTGCTTGCACACAAGCTAACAAAACGTCTTGCAGAAGCAAGAAAGAAAAAGGAACTTCCATGGGCACGACCAGACGGCAAGTCTCAGGTTACAGTAGAATATGAAAACGGTAAACCAAAGCGCATAGATGCCATTGTCATTTCAACACAACATTCTCCAGAAATTACAAATGAACAGATTAGAAAAGAGGTAATCGACAAAGTGATCAAGCCAGTTTGTGGACAGTTATGGAATGACAAGATAAAAATTCACATAAACCCAACAGGCAGATTTGTCATAGGGGGTCCTCCAGGAGATGCA
Organism: Nitrosotalea sp.; assembly: GCA_031296345.1. GTDB lineage: Archaea > Thermoproteota > Nitrososphaeria > Nitrososphaerales > Nitrosopumilaceae > Nitrosotalea. Next base: position 4,538 of record JARLFW010000143.1, read on the forward strand.
GGGCTTACTGGCAGAAAAATAATTGTGGATACATATGGTGGCATGGGAAGACATGGCGGTGGAGCTTTTTCTGGAAAAGACCCATCAAAAGTAGACAGATCAGCATGCTACATGTGCAGATACATTGCAAAGAACGTAGTTGCGGCAGGCCTTGCAGACAAGTGTGAAGTCCAAGTAGCATATGCAATAGGAGTAGCAGAGCCAGTTTCTCTTACAGTAAACACCTTTGAAACTGGTAAAATTCCAGAAGAGCAGATTGAAAACATAGTGAGAAAACATTTTGATATGAGGCCCTCTGCTATTATTTCCCAGTTAAAATTAAAGAATGCAATATACCGAAAAACTGCAGCTTATGGACATTTTGGAAGAAATGAACCAGAATTTACGTGGGAAAAGACAGACAAGGCAGAAGTATTAAGAAAGGCCGCTGGACTTTAAGACTTTTCCATATTTTGTAAATTTCATTTGTGCAAGACTTGCAAGTTTTTGATGATTGCCAACATAATCACCAATCATTATACTTAGATCATCAATACCAAATGAACTCTTATTATGTAAAGCATCATGATAAACAGATTCAAAATCTACTTTTCTTATCTCTGTTTTCTTTCCGCCTATGAATTCCCTGACAAAAGTATTGTAACTCACTGTTTGAGGTCCTGCCAAATCAAGTATTTTATTTGAAAATGAATTTTCCATAATTGATTTTAACATAACTTTTGCCACATCAACTATGAAAATTGGCTGGAAGCGATAATTACCAGAGCCAGGAATTACAACTTTGCCTTTTTTTATTTGTCTGTGTAGATTTTTTGAGAGAGGATCATCTTTTCCTATAATATATGATGCTCTAAAAATAGTATAATCAAGTCCAGAATGAATTATTTCTTGTTCAGCTTTGTATTTTGAGATGAAATAGCCAAGAGTGGTAGATTTATCAACTCCAAGACCGCTGATGTAAATTATTTTTTTTATCTTTGATTTTTTGCATAGTTTAATGACATTTTTAGTAAGAGAGACGTTCACGTTTTCATAATCGGAATCTATAGTCTGTCTTCCTTTACCTATGAAATGTAATAATGCACTGGAACCTTTTATTTTGGATGCAATATTATTTTCAGATAAAGTCTCAGATGATATCACTCTTGCAAAATCGATTGACTTTTCCCTTCCTTTACGCACTAGACCTATAACATGAAATCCATTTTTTGAGAGAAACTTGCCGATGTTTTTTCCAACAAAGCCATTTGCACCAGTAATTACCACAGATCTACTCTGATTCATACAAAAACAGGGATATAGTGCCGACAAATTAATTTTGGTCTTTATCATATCATATAATAGTTGAATATCGTGGACTGCCATCAGATCTTAGGCATCCAAGTAGGAGCCTCACAAAAGGAGATAAAGAATGCATATAGACGACTTTCTTTAAAGTATCATCCAGATAGGAATAAGAACGACAAGGATGAAGAGAGATTCAAAAAAATAATTGAGGCATATCAGCAATTAAGAAATAATGAAAAGAAAAAGGACAAGATTTCAGAAAGTGAAGTAGCTGCAAAATATTCTGATTTTTGGAAAAAATATGAAAAGGACACAAATACAGAATTTAATTTTGGAGCAAACTTTGCTGAATTCAGACATGAGTTTGGAGCAAAAACCACTCAGAACTATGAACATAATCAAGAAAAAGAATCTTCTCCAATGAGTACTCATATAATACTTTATGGAGGATTAGGAGCAATAGCTCTCTGGATAATTTTATCAAGCATATTGAAATGATCTGATAAGGGATTAATACATAAGAAAATAAGTCATCTTATGGGAGAAGAAGATAACCCGAAAGGAAAGATGAGGACAGGTTTTACCACTGGAACCTCAGCAACTGCTGGTACAAAAGCTGCAATACTTGCAATCATGGAACAAAAAAAGATAGATTTTGTTGATGTTACTTTGCCTAAAAAATCTCAGATTAGAATAAAAATTGAAAATTGCAAATTCAATAAACATAGTTCTACATGTACAGTGATAAAAGACGGTGGAGATGATCCCGATGTAACTCATGGGGCTGAAATAATAACAGAGATCTCACTTACTGAGAAATCTGGAGAGATAGAAATCGATGGTGGAGAAGGAGTTGGCAGAGTTACCAAACCTGGATTGGGTTTAGAGATAGGTACTGCCGCTATAAATCCAACCCCTAAAAAAATGATTAAGGAAAATATTTTGGAAGTGGCAAAAGATCTTCTTACAAAAAATGGAATCATGGTATTGATATCAGTGCCAAAGGGAAGAGAACTTGCTCTCAAGACAGATAATCCAAGACTTGGAATTATTGGAGGTATTTCAATTCTAGGAACAAGTGGAATAGTTGTTCCATATTCTACGGCCTCTTTTGCTGCAGCGATTAGACAGAGTATTGAGGTTACTAGAGCAATGGGAGATGACACTGTTGTTTTAACAACAGGTGGAAGAAGTGAAGATTTTGCAAGAAAGATAATTAATTTGCCAGACCATTGTTTTGTCCAAATGGGAGATTTTTCAGGATATACTGTACAGGTTTGTGCAAAGAAGGATATCAAGAAAGCATATGTTGCAGGATTTATCGGAAAGTTAGCAAAAATGGCAATGGGGGTAAAACAGACTCATGTAAAGGGCTCAAAAGTTGACATGGAATTTCTTGCAGATTTGGCCAAGAAATGCAATGCATCACAAGATGTAGTAGATAATATCAAAAAGGCAAACACTGCAAGGCACGTATTTGATATCATAAATGAAAAAAACATTATTGGCTATTTCGACATTGTCTGCTCAGAGGCTCATAAACAACTAGGAAAATATTCTGATAACAAGTTTGAGATTGAGGTTATAATGTTTGATTTTGATGGCAAGGTAATCGGGGTTTTTCCAAAGAGTAACAAATATCTTAAGACTTGACAAGATAACTTTGTGGACAACGTAGCAATAATTGCGATAACAAAAAACGGTATTGATATAGCACATTTACTCAAACAACATTTTCCAACATGGAAGATATTTTCTCCCTCAAAACTTCACCAAGATGGAAAAGATATCGAGTGGTTTGATGAATCAACCACCTTAAAGGTAAAAGAATTGTTTCAAAATAATGAAGCACTAGTATGTATTTTTTCCATTGGTGCAGTGATCAGATTAATTGCACCCCACCTGAAGGACAAAAAGACAGATCCCGCAGTAGTAGTAATTGATGATACTGCAAAATTTGTCATAAGCACACTCTCAGGCCATCTAGGAGGGGCAAACGAGCTTGCGGAAAAAATAGCTGCTACACTTGGTGCTACTCCAGTTATTACTACAGCAGCAGACGTAAACAAGACAATTGCAGTAGACTTGCTTGGAAAGGAGTTTGGTTGGAGTATTGATGAAATCTCTAGCGTAACAAAGATTAGCGCATTTATGGTAAATGAAGAAAAAATTGGTGTCTTTCAAGATGCTGGTGAAAAAGATTGGTGGCTACCGAAAAAAGAGCTTCCAAAGAATGTTCATATTTACAAATCATTTGATGAAATGATAACATCTGACTGTAAGGGATTTCTTATAATTTCTGATAAAATAATAGAAAACAAAGAAATCCAAGATCGTGTTGTTATTTACAGACCAAAGACCCTGGTTGTAGGAGTAGGACTACATTGGGATACCACAAAAGATACCATTAGAGAAGGGATGAATTTTTGCTTGTCTAAATTTAAGATGAGTCCAAAATCAGTTGCAAAATTTGCATCAATTAAAAAAGAGGCTGACGTAAAGGGATTACAGGAGTTATCAGGTGAGATGAATGTGCCATTAGAATATTTTGACAAGACAGATCTTTCCGTCATAAGCATACCCAATCCCTCAGATGTTGTACAGACGTTTGAGGGTACACCAAGTGTATCAGAGGCTGCTGCAATCAAGGCCTCTGGAGGAGAGTTGATTGTCCAGAAACACAAATTTCCTCCAAACCTTACAATTGCAATAGCAAGGAGATCAAATTGAAGCGCGGTTTGCTGTTAATTGATAGAGGAAGTAAGGAAAGAGAAGCTGGTGAGGAGCTTGAAACTATTTGTAAGGAAATAAAGAAGAAGGGAGATTATGCTTTTGCCGAGTATTGTTTTCTAGAAGTAACACCACCATACATAGAAGATGGGATTAAAAAATGTCTAAAAAGTGACATAGACTCTCTTACTATAGTACCATACTTTTTGTATCCAGGAAAAAAAGTAAAGGCATCTGTTACAGAAGTCATGAAATACCAAGCAACAACAAATGTCAAGTTTCTTGTCACAAAACCCATGTCCATGCACATGACCCTTGTGAAACTAGTTGAAAACAGGATCAAATCCGCACTAGACAAAGGTGGAGTTTTACTAGCAAATGACAAGATAGATGTCTTGGTAATTGGGCATGGAAGTAAAGATCCTAATGCAAAAATGTCAATAAAATATGTAGTAGACGAACTTGGCCACACATATAGAAATGTAGATTACTGTTTCCTTGAGATTGAAGAGCCAAATATAGAACAAGGAATAGAGGCCTGCAAGAAAAGAGATCCCGAAGTTCTTGTGGTTGTCTTTTATTTTTTGCATGAGGGTGCACATGTTAAAACAGATATCAATGCTGATCTTAGGCCAGCATTGGAGAATCACAAGTTGAAAAAAGTTTTGATTACACAGCATATAGGAACAGATCAGAGGATGATCGACCTGATTATTGAAAGAGCCCAAGAGGTAGAGATGTGATTACCCAAAAGGGTCAGTCAATAGAAGACAAGAGCATGGAAATAATAGATAGTGAAATAGGTTCTCACCCATATTCACCTGATGAGTGGACAATAGTAAAAAGAATAATCCATTCCACTGCAGATTTTGATTTTGCAAGAGAGAATAAAGTAGTGTTTCACAAGGATGCCATACAGAGCGCTATAGGAGCATTACAAAAAGGATGTAACATCATAGTTGGTGTAAATGGTGTGATAGGCGGTTTCAACAAGGACAATATGAAAAAATTTGGAAATCAAGTAATTTGCAGCATATCAGATCCTCAGGTAATAGAGGAAGCAAAAAAACTCAACAAGACACGTGCCCAGACTTCAATGAGACTGGCAGCCAAGCAGATGGACCATGGAATCGTAGCCATAGGCAATGCACCTACTGCACTCATTGAGGTAATACAGATGATAAAAGAGGGCATAACGTCTCCTGCACTTGTCATTGGAATTCCTGTGGGATTTGTCTGTGCAGCAGAGTCAAAGGACGAGCTTCGCACTACAAATGTGCCATACATTACAAACATTGGAAGAAAAGGAGGTAGTCCATGTGCATCTGCAATTGTCAATGCACTTTACAAAATTCTTGCAGCAAAATCTTAGCTTACTTTCTTGAATAAGATATGCATGACTTTACAAAATTGGCAGCAATTGGAGAACCATCAAAGTGTACATGCATGTATGATGCAAGTGTATTGTATACTGTAAGGCCATCTTTTTTGTCTTTGATGCCAATTCCAATTGATAGGTCATATGCAAATTTTGAATCTTTTGACAACAAATCCAGTTCAGAATAATGAAATTCGTGGCCCCTGATAGTTTTTGATTTCAAGGAAAATGGAGAACTTGGTCCAATCTTGGCACGTGTATAATTTAGTTTCAGTTTCTTTTCCATTACAGTGACAGCATCAAAAAGACCTACCATCTTGAATTTTCCAGACTTGTAACTTATTGATTTGGTCAGATACATCAGCCCTCCACACTCTGCGTAAATTGGCAAGCCATCTTGAGCATATTTTTTTACCAGTTTTTTCATGATATCGTTTCTTTGGAGCAGACTTCCCTTAACTTCTGGAAATCCACCCCCAATGTAGATTCCATCACATGGAGGTATTTTTTTATCTGAAACTGGACTAAAGAATACAATTTCTGCGCCAAGCCTCCTTAACGAGTCCAAGTTATCCTGATAATAGAAATTAAATGACTCGTCCATGGCTACTGCTATTCTAGTTTGTGTCTTCCTGTCTTTTGTGTCAGGGATTTTGGGTAGATCAGACACACTTTTGGCAAGTCTGATTATTTTTTCAATTTCAATAAAACCTGAAAGTGATTTTGCAATGGACCTGATTTTTCCATCAAGAGACTGCTTTTCTTTCACAGGTATCAGGCCAAGATGTCTTGATTCAAGCATAAGATCATTGTTTCTTGGAATTACCCCAAGTATTGGAAGCCCTACTTTTTTTAATGCATCCCTGCACAGAGTCTCGTGTTTTTTGCTCCCAATTTTATTTAGTATAACACCGCAAATTCTAGAGTTTTTCTCAAAATTTTTGAACCCAAGTGCAGTTGCAGCAATTGAACGTGCAGCTTTACTTGCATCCAAAACTAGTATAACATTAGATTTTATTATATTTGCAACATCATATGTACTTGCAAAGCTTGATTTGCCGCTAAATCCATCATAGTATCCCATTACGCCTTCAATTACAGAAATGTCTTGTTGTGAATTTTGGATGAAATTCTTTAAAACTCCACTTTTTTTCATCATCCAGACATCAAGATTACGGGCAACGTTACCTGAGACAGAGCTTAGATAGCTTGGATCGATAAAATCTGGTCCTACCTTGAACGGCTGAACCGAGTATCCCTTTTCTTTTAGGCCATGGATTATTGCAGTAGTTATAGATGTCTTACCTACTCCACTTGTAACACCTGCGAGAATAATTCTTGGAATCTTCATGCCTCTTCGTCTTTGCTAGTATTTTTTATAATTTGAAAAAGTTGTTGTAGTGCAAGTTTTGGATGATGTGCTGCAAGTTTCA
>JARLFW010000144.1 GCA_031296345.1 Nitrosotalea sp.
AACGAAGTCGATCGATAAATATCAGCATGAAAGAGATTGGTCAATGTTCCTTATGCAATGGTCCTTTTGATCATGTTTACGTTCCAATGCAATCATGGAACATAAAGGGCAATTTGTGCAGCAAGTGCTATTCTAAAAAAATTGGAGAACACTATCCAGGAACTCATGAAAGAGTCAACAAATCAGACTAGGAACCAACCGTTTTCAATCAGATCTTTATCTTGTAATTCTCCTACACCTGTTGCATAACGCCAAATGTAAGGCGCATCAGTTTTCATCTTGTCTTTTATTTTAATTAGTGATTCTAGTTCCGAGTCTACATTTCCAGTAGGTGTATCACAGCTTTCACAAAATTTACACTTTGAATCTAGAGTAAGTGGAGCAGATTCTATAACAGGATATGCTCTGCATGCAAGTGGACGAGAATCATAAATTTTACATGTATATCCACCATGTGGCGATCTTTTACTAGATTCCATATCCAAAAAGGGACACGTATTGCCATTTTGTTCCCTTCCCATCATCTGATATGCAAGTATGGTATCAGGCCCGTCAGATTTGGTATCAGATACTCCTATTCTTGGCAATATAGTAATCTTGATGTCATTTTTTTCTGCCAGTAACTCGATCTTTTTTTTCTCATCAGGTAAGATAAGAACACCAACCTTGCCAAATTTCTTTGTGGGATAATACTCTCTTTCAATGCAGCACTTTGAACAGTCCTCTATACATGAAAAATCCAATGTCTCATACCCTCAAAAAAGGGATAAATTTCCTTTTATCGTGGAAAAATACGCCCCTATAAGGATTACAAAGAGGATAAATAGTAATACCCTTATATCACCAAATCTTATAGTTTGATACAATGGTAGTATATAGAACAAGCATGCAGATAGTAAGAGATTTGCTTACTGTAACAGAAGAAAGCGGTATGAACGGAATTAACGTAACATCACTTCTAACAAAGGCCAATTTATCACATTCAAGACTATCGAAATTCGTAGACAACCTAACTGGTGCAGGTCTAATCAACAAGATAGTATTTGACGGAAAGAACACATTTGTCATAACAACAAAAGGTAAGCAATATCTGCAGACATATGAAAGATTCCAGAATCTTGCAGACTCTTTTGGCTTAGATCTTTAAGCCTCTTCACTTTTTATTATTTTAATTTTTAAAATCCTAAATCCATATTTTGGCATAATTTTCAGGATCTGTCTTTTTGTTTTTTATAAAATTATTTTAAAATTTGATCCGATCTAAAATTATCAAAAATATGTTTTCAAGTGAACGATAATTTTTGTGCAAAAAAAATTGGTTTTTGAGTCAGCGGTCAGCAAACCGACAGATCTATAAAGGTGTAGTTTGGTTTATCAAAAGGGGAGTAATGGTGGCAGAGACATTAGTATGGTGGAAGGGACTTAAGGAACTCGAATTAGATATCGAATCTCTTGATGAAAAAGTAGAAGAAAGCAGACTTTAAAAATAATTAGGAAATCATTCCGGTTTTTACTTGATTAAAGCCTCGAGTGGGATTCGACCCCACGGCCTAACGCTTACGAGGCGTTCGCTCTACCAGGCTGAGCTATCGAGGCAGTGGTTCGCAATGTAATTAGAGTTTATAAAAAGCCTTTGTGCTTTTGATTCATTGAAGGTATCAATTTCTGGGGTACGTGGAATTTTTGGTAATGACCTTAATCTTAGAGACATAATTCATTATTGTAGAAATTTTTCATCTCTGATCAAGACAAAAAAATGTGTTGTTGGAAGAGACACAAGGCCATCAGGCGAGATTGTAACCAACGTTGCAATTGCCTCTCTTTTAGAAAGAGGAATTACAGTGTACAATCTAGGAATATCTCCTACACCTGTCATATTCAGAGAAGCAAGAAAATATGGCAGTGGTCTGATTGTCACATCTTCACACAATCCGTTAGAATGGAATGGTCTCAAGTTTATTTTAGAAGGCAGAGGAATTAACGAGTTAGAATTAGAACAGTTGGTAAAGGAAGCCAGATTTCAGAAAGAAAAATTTGGGACCGAAGCACAGGTAAAATCAAGCTATATCAATGAGGCTGCAAAACTAATTGGAAGAATAAAAAAATCACCAAAGATAGCCATTGATGTAGGCGGTGGTGCAGCGTTTGATGTTGCCCCACAGTTACTACGAAAACTTGGTTGTAAAGTAAGTGTGATCAATGCAATACCTGGTAAATCAACTCGAGGTCCTGACCCAACTAATGATAAATTATCAGGTCTAGTCCAAGCTTCAAAAAAAGTAGAGATTGGTTTTGCTTTTGATTTGGATGGAGATAGACTAGTCATAGTAAAAGATGGCAAGAAAAAATCACCTGATGTTACATTAGGTCTTGGTATTGCAGGTGCACTAGAAAAAGGATACAAAAAATTTGTTCTCAGTATTGATACTAGTATTGCAATTGAGAAGTTCATTTCAGATCAGGGAGGTATTGTAAACAGATCTAAAGTTGGAGAAGCCAACGTAGTTGATATGATGATAAAAACAAAATCGCAAGCCGGTGGAGAAGGAAGTAGTGCAGGATTTATTTTGCCAGAATTTAACATGTGCCGAGATGGGATTTTGACAAGTGGTCTTATTGCATCAATGGTTGGAACAAAACAATTCGATGACACAATCAGATTCATGGAAGGATACCATCAAGTAAGAACCAAAGTAAGTGTTGATTCTAAACTCCACAAGAAGACACTTGGAACTTTATTGAAAAAGATGAAAAAACAATCTAGTCAGATTATAACAATTGACGGTATAAAGTCCATAATAGATGAAGACAGTTGGGTTCTAGTGAGACAGTCAAATACTGAGCATATAATCAGGGTCTCTGCAGAGTCAAATGACCTCAACAAAGCAAAATCAATAGAAAAACAAATCACTAGGCTAGTTAAACAAAGTTATGAAGAATCCAGATGAAAGAGAAATAATCAAGACATTTCAAAAAAGATTTGAAAAGTCGGGGTTTCTTGCAGACGATATAGAGGTTCTAAAAATTGGTAGTTCCAAGTTTATTGCAAAATCTGACATGCTGGTTCAAAGTACTGATGTACCCCCAGGAATGAAGATTGAAGATATTGCAAGAAAGAGTCTGGTGGCATGTGTAAGCGATTTTGCATGCAAGGGAATCAAGCCAGTATTTGCCACAATTTCATTAGCAATTCCTCGCGGTTTTACACAGAAGATGATAAACCAACTGGCAGGTGGTTTTGCATCGGCTTCCAAAGAATTTGGGTTGAAGATAGTAGGTGGAGATACAAATCAAGGAAAGGAGATAGTTATCGAAGTATCCATGTTTGGAGCAGATATTAAAAAAATGCCATCAAGGGGAGGTGCAAAGATTGGGGATATAATAGTGACATCAGGTCCTTTTGGATACTCTTCTTCAGGCTTGAAGATTATAATGAACAAGTACAAGGCCAATCCACAATTTTTGAAGAAATGTATGGAAAAAGTTATGATGCCAACTCCAAGGCTACAATTTGGGTTACAGACTGCAAAATATTTTTCGTCATCAATGGATTCTAGTGACGGACTTTCCATAACACTCAACGACATGAGCGAGCAGAGCAAAAAGAGGTTTGTAATATTTGGTTTTCCGACAGGAAATGACATAGTAGAATTTTCTGCAAAAAACAAAACCGATTTGAAAGACTTGGTTTTTTGTGGAGGAGAGGAGTATGAGATAGTATTTACTGTATCACCGCAATATTTGCACCAAGTAAGAAAAATGGCAATAAAATTGAAAGTGCCATTATTTGAGATAGGCTATGTGGCCAGAGGCAAGGATGTGGTTCTCATGGAGAAGTTCAAGCCCAAGAGAATCAAAAGAGGTGGTTGGATACACCTCAGATCCTAATGTTTTTTAAACCCGTTCGAGAGTCTTGAAATGTTGTCCGAACAAGAGACTGCCAAGGAAAAATGGGGAATAGCTCACATTTTCAGTAGTTTCAACAATACCATAGTACACATTACAGATGTTTCTGGTGCTGAAACCGTAGCAATTAGCTCTGGTGGACGACATGTTAACGCAGACAGATACGAATCATCTCCTTATGCCGCAATGAAATCAACAGCAGCAGTTGTTGAGGCAGCACATGACAAAGGCTTCACCGGTCTTCACATTAGAGTAAGAGCAGTTGGTGGAGTAGGTTCACGTGTTCCAGGCCCTGGTGCACAAGCAGCAATCAGAGCACTAGCAAGAGGCGGATTTAAGATTGGAAGAATAGATGATGTAACACCAATCCCTCATGATACCACAAGAAAGAAGGGTGGTAAAAGAGGAAGAAGAGTCTAAGCATCTACAAGTTTTACTTTTACTTTGGCATTTTTGTTTTCAAAAAATTTTGTCATAAAAGTTACAAATTTTTCTTCGACTTTCTTTCCTTTAGTTTTGGCAATCTGATCTCCGAATTTTAAATCCATTCCGGCAAGTAATTCTGTTTTTATCAGTACTTTGAAAAATGCCCAGCCAAATCTTTCCATAGAATTACTAATCAGAAAACCTTCTTTGATACCACAAAGAGTTTGTATCTCTTCCATTATATTTGAGATAATCTCTCTATCAGCTTCATAGTTGGTTGTTGCAATTTGAAGTATAGTTGGTCTTCCGTGCATTAACAATCATCAAGCATAATAGACGAATAATAAACTTATTTTGAATATCATCTAGTCAAACTGTCTTGGAGTAATTTTAGAATTGTTCAGCAGCGCCTGAAGTATTTTCAGGACTTGGTACAGAAGACTCGACAGATGATTCGGTAACAGGTTCAGAAGTAGATTCTGATGATTTTTCAGATTCTGTTTTTTCATCACCTTTTAGTTTATCCGACCAAGATACCAGTTTACCATCCTGTTCAACACTAATGGTATTTTGCATTCTCACTCGAATTTCAAGAGACCTAAATAAGGTCAGTAATTTTCCTCCGTCTATTATTTCAGAAACTTCTCCTCCTCGAATAAGCTCTGCAAGTTTTTCTATGACAACTTTGGACTCGTCCGGGAATTGAGCTTCGGCATTTTGAAGAACCTCAACTCCTCTATATCCAAGCTGTTTTACTACTAAATCGCGTGAAGAAATCGCTGGTTTTTTAGTTTCAGTCTTTACT
>JARLFW010000145.1 GCA_031296345.1 Nitrosotalea sp.
AGACCACAACAACCAGGTCAGAAACCACAACAAGGTAACAGACCACAAGGTCCAAGACCACCACAACAGGGACAAAGACCACAACAACCAGGTCAGAAACCACAAACAACTACAACTGAAAAATCAAAAACTGTAAAATCCAGTACTGAAGTAAAAGTAAAGAAACCCCGTGCACCACGAAAGAAGAAAGCAGAAACTACTGCAACTAAACCAGAAGGCACAATTTCTACAACAGAAACTTCAAAGACTGGGACAAGTACCTCATCTTAGGTATTTTCTCTTTTCATTTTCTAAATACCATTTTTATTATCGCATTTTTGATCATATTTGATTGCCAAGAAAGATACAGATTACAATTATAGGAAATAACGAAAATGGGGCTACTCCAGAGATTGTAAAGATTGCATATGAGACAGGAATGGAGATTGCAAAATCTGGAGCAGTTTTAATTACGGGGGGATTAGACGGCGTGATGAAAGCTGCAAGTCATGGTGCAAAAGATGGCGGAGGTCTAGCTGTTGGTATAATACCACAAAACGATGCATCATTTGCAAACGAATACTGTGATGTTGTAATTCCAACCGGCATGGGTCTTGCAAGAGATTTCCTTACTGCTTTATCAGGAGATGGTGTGATAATTATTGGGGGAGGTTCTGGAACATTATCTGAGACGTGTGCTGCGTATATGCACAAAAAACCAATTGTTGCAATCAAAACAAGTGGTGGAGTTGCAGAAAAATATGCAGACCAATACCTAGATCATAGAAAAAATGTCATGATAACTGGAGTGAATACTCCAAAAGAAGCTGTTAAAGTAATTTTAGAAAAAATTAATTCTACTATATAGATTTCAAATACGGATCTGGCTCATAGAACTTGTTCTCTTTAGATAACTTGTTCAACTCGTCTACAATTTTTTGTATGCCAAACTCTTTTGCAGTATCAAATAATGGTTTTTTGAGTCCCATTCCAAGTGACAATGCCTTTTCAATCTCTCGAACATCACTTGCCTGATTTGTTACAAGCCATGCTGCATTGTTTAGTATATTTCCAAGTAGTTGTATGGGATTGAATTTCTTTGCCAACTCTTCAGTTAGATTAATTCTCTCATATTGTTCTCCCGAATACTTATAGAATCCTTCTCCACTTTTTTGTCCTAGCTTCTTTTCATTGTATAGTTTTTCAATCAAAGGATGTGGGTTGATGACCTTTTTGTCTCTTGAATGCATCTCAGTTGTAGCTTTATGGATTACATCCATGCCAGTAAAATCTGCCAATTCGAATATGCCCATTGGAAAGTGTAGCGTAAATTTTACTGCAGAGTCAATCTCTTCTTTTGTTGCACCAGTGCGGTCCATTGCATATGCAGCTTCATGGACTAGCGGAATGAATAGTCTGTTAACAATAAATCCGGGCACATCTTTTTTGCATATGACTGGTTCTTTTGAGACTGATTTTACAAAGTTAATTGTTGTTTCTAATAATTCCTTTGATGTTTTCTGTCCTGGTATTACTTCAACTAGCTTCATTAATTGTGGAGGATTGAAAAAGTGTATTCCTATAAATCGTTCTGGCCGTGATGTGGTGTTTGCAATTTCTGTAATAGGCAAAGTGCTGGTGTTTGATGCAAAGACTGTCTTTTGTTGAGCAACTTTGTCCACTTCGGCATAAACTTTTTTCTTTAATTCCATTATTTCAGGTACTACTTCGATCATCAGATCACAGTCTTTGAGAGATTGAGCCAAATCTACAATCGGTGTAATCCTTGAGAATATTTCGTGTCCTTGTTGTTCTGTTATCTTTTGTTTTGATACTAGCTTGTCTAAAGACCACTTGATCTTTTCCATGGCTTTGTCAAGAAATTGTTGTTCTATATCACGTAGAATTACATTGTATCCTGCCATTGCAGAAACTTGTGCAATACCATGGCCCATTATTCCAGAACCTAAAACTGTGATGTTTTTTATTATCATGTTTACTAGTAAAATTTACATCTATTTGTAAGTTTTTGGAGATACTGCGTACCTAATAAAATGAAAATAAATGGTAACGATCATTATTTCTAATGTTCTTCATAGTTGAACCTAGTCTTAAAAATAATATTATTACAAACCCTTCCAACATTGCAGACGATATAGATGCGGGAAATTCTGGAATTACCGATTTAGTTTCATTAGACGTTTCTACCACAGACGATTGTATTGAGTTTGATGATTTGCCTGATGCAAAACTATCTACAATTACCTGACCCATCATCCACGGATGGATTGTACAAAAATAATTATAGTTTCCAGCTGTTGAGAATGTGAAATCAAATGTCTGTTCTGATTTGATAACACCGCTGTCAAATAAAGAACCAATATCACATCCAGATACATTCACTGTCTTATGTACTGAGAATGTATTTTGTCCGATTCCCTCCACTACAACAACTTCAAACGACTTTGCTGCTGGCGAAACGTATGCTTCATAGACCAGTTTTCGTATAGGTGCAATGGCATTATCTGCTGCATACGGTTGATATTGTGCAAGCTTTGCATAGGTTGTTTCAGTAACTGATGTACGAACCATTACAGTAGGATCTACTTTTCGGTTATCTGTTTCCACGTTGATTGTAAAATGAGGTCCATTACACCGATTGTCTACACTTGTAATTGTATGACTAACAGAATCTAAATTCTTCCAAGTTACTGTGGTTCCAGGTATAACGTTTAGATGATTTGGAGAAAAACAGTTAGCTAGAGTTACACATGAAGCATCTGTACTAGAACCGGAACCTACCTGAATGTCTACCTCTGATGGTACTTGTCCAAATGCTGGGGAGGCTGTTAAAACTCCTATTGCTATAATCGATAAAATTATCCTACCATTCACAGTAAACAAATAATTCAATTCATAATTTGTTTTATACTTGGATATATCGTTTTATTGGCGATATGTGATAAATGTGAAGTTGCAACACATGATGAGTGAAAAGAAAAGTTATTTTCAAATTCAAAAGTCTAAACCAATTATTTTTGATCGACAAAAAGATAACCTATTTTTTATGGAGATATATACAATACTTGATGATTATCAGATTTGAATCGCGAATTCTTTTAGTACTTTGATTACGTAATAGCATCATGACTTTCGACACAATTCTAGAAAGCATAATGCACACGGACAAGCATATCAGATATGCCACAATTGCCGACATGCAAGGAAATGAAATCAAGACACGAGTAAGAGAAGGCGTGGAACCGTTTCTTACCCCACAAGAGACCAAAGAAACTTTACAATATGCAGCAAACGCATGGAAGATTAGGAAAAGCTTTGAGCCAAGGATTGGAAAGGGTCAATATGTTTTGGCAGTGTATGATAAGCTAAGACGATTGACAATGCCACTTGCAGACAAGTACCTTTTGATGATAACTTGGGGGACGGACGGTGGAACTTTTGACATCATAGAACATATGCAGAATATGTTCTCCGGTGACGCTACAAAAGATTGGTAAATTTTCATTCTGCTATTTTTTAGATATACATATCATTAGATGTATAAATTTTAACAACTCTGTTGTTTCATCTAAAGAGTATCGATTATCGTTTTGATATGATCTGGAATCTCTGGTAATTCGCCAATGTGACTGACATTATTCTGTAATACATCGGGACCAATTCGCCTCACCTTCTGAGTACCAATCAGTGTTGCAATGCCACGGTCTATGTCTTTTTGAGGTAGTACTGCTTTTAGTTTTTCAAGTAAAGTGTTCTCGTCTTCATACTTGTTAATGGCATGCTGGAGCAGTATCAGTTTGTCTTCGCTTGATAAATCCACCATGTACTATAATCAATTTTACCTTGATAAAAAATCTTTTTAAAAAATACAATTTTCCAAAAATATCACAAAATGCTAGTATGTTACCAATAATTAGAAATACTATCAGAGTACAAAACAATCAGGTAAGAAAAAATTATGATTCAAGTTATAGGATATGCAGTAAATCAAGCCAAAGCACCACTTGCTCCGTATTCATTTCAAAGACGTGAACCTCGAGATTTTGATATAGTGATTGATATCCAATATTGTGGCATATGTCATACCGACATACATCAAGTAAATGACGAATGGGGTGGATCTGTTTTCCCAATGGTTCCAGGGCATGAGATTGTAGGAGTTGTGTCTCAAGTTGGAAAACAAGTAACTCGTTATAAAATAGGAGACAGTGTAGGAGTAGGCTGTTTTGTAGATTCTTGTCGTAATTGTACTCCTTGTCGTAAAGGATTGGAGCAATATTGTGTTGAAGGAATGACTACAACATATAATGGTGTAGAAAAGGATGGGAAAACGCCAACTTATGGAGGATACTCTAACAAAATTGTAGTGGATGAAAACTATGTTCTTAAAATTCCAGATAATCTTCCACTGGATAAGACTGCGCCTCTTCTATGTGCAGGCATTACACTTTATTCTCCTCTCAAGCATTGGCAAGCAGGTCCTGGAAAGAAAGTAGGAATAATTGGTCTTGGAGGTTTAGGACACATGGGAGTAAAGATTGCACATGCACTAGGTGCTGAAGTAACTGTACTGAGTCACTCGCTTAAAAAACTAGAGGATGGTAAAAAAATGGGGGCTGACAAATTTTATGCAACATCAGATCCTGAAACTTTTGAGAAACTACAAGGATATTTTGATTTGATAATTAGTACGGTCTCAACAGATTTTGATTTGAACAAATTTTTGAATTTGTTAACACTTGATGGTACGATGGTCCAAGTTGGCCTTCCTGAAAAAGAGACACAGGTGGGATTTGTATCATTGATAAGTACTCGTCGTAGTCTTGCAGGTTCACTTATTGGAGGAATTTCTGAGACGCAAGAGATGCTTAACTTTTGCGCCAAGAACAACATTGTAAGTGACATTGAGATAATTCCAATTCAAAAAGTCGATGAGGCATACAAACGAATCTTAAACAGTGATGTTCGATACAGATTTGTCATAGACATGAAGTCACTCAGATGAGTAATTCATGGGATTTAGCTATCCTCTTAAACCCCGTACTAGATTGATAAGAGTAGATTTTGGATTTAGAAAAATTTACTGAAGACGTATACACTGTGGCTGAAAATCTAACAACTGGAAAGACTCCTGAAGTAAAGGCCAGGATAAATTTCGTAAGGGAGAGGCTAATTGAATTATATAAGAAAAATCTTGTAAAAATCAATCATTCAGTATTGGAGATAATCTGCGCCTCAAATCTGATTGCTTATGGATATACTGTAGATATAGAAAAACAACTTTCCAATATTCTAGTCTGTGATGTATTTGCAACCAAAGGCGATGGTACGGTCATATTGGAAATTGAAACTGGATTTACTCCACCAGACCATGCACTAGATACCATAGACTACTATGTGGCAAGAATATCCAGTAAAATCGCTAGATATAGCAAGCATTGCTCAAAGTTTGCGTTAGCCACACCAGTTGTTGGAATTTTACCGATTCCAAAATTGTTCTTAAAACCACCAAAGGATAGAAAACCAGAAGAAATTCAAAAGATCAAAACGTTAGTAGATAGATTTTATAAAAATCCACCAATTGAAACGGATGACATACTAAATGCTCACCTACATTCCATATATCTAATCAATATTGACAAGGGTTTTGCAAAACAGCTAGACCCGTATACATATCTTGAACTGACAGAAAAGCTCCAAGATGCAAGCGGATTAGACCTGTAGAGAAAATTTCAATAGACTCTTTTTTTGCATACATGTCATTGATACAGAGTGCAAAATGCCCAATTTGTAGGCAGAAATTCACAGAACATTCTGAATTACAAGAACAAATTTGTAAAATCATAATGGTAAAAGAATTTGCGGGAAATTGTCCTGGGTTCGATGTAGAACATTGGGGGAAAAAGTAGACAAGACCTGTAAAGATCTAGTTTTCAGTAATAGGGGATATTTTTAGAATCTAAAAAGGAGTATTCATGAAAAAATATCCTAATACTGCGGCATATACAACATGTCCTGCAAGACTAGCTAAAGTGGGAAGATATCCTAGTGGATGTCCCCATGGTGAAAGACCTGTTATTGGTTTATGTATCGGAATCAGAGTTACAATCCAGAGAAAAAATCCATAAACTAGGGCAGAACCAAATATGTGAGAAACACCTCCTGGAAAAATCCAGAGCGCAATCAAAAACCCAATACCTCCCAGTCCGCCATTTAGAAAGTGTAATACAAAGATTCCAGTAAAATGAGTCTTATCTGGAGCCAATTTCAAAACTTTGGTTATGATGACCTGATTTTCATGCCATTCAAAAACTCCGTGTAACCCCCATCTTTTCCAAGAAGGTAATTCAGTTAGAATCATAAGTAGAGTAGAAAATAATCCGGCAACAAAACCCAACAAAATCGAATACACATATGGGTGATTCAATATCCAATTCACATAGGATGAACTATTCTATCTTACTTTTGTAGAAGATTTGTCATATGACAAACTACATTTTATACGAATCTCAGCCCCGGAGTGTAATGAAAAGTGTCATCCGTCCTTGAGTGGACCTTGGCAATTTCCTAGTAATAACATGCCAACGCATTCTACTACCTTTCCCTCTATTGACACCGTCGTTCATTTCTAAAGGCCCGTGTTTTCACAGGTTCTTCCCTAACCAGAAATGTTCGAACACCGCTTGGAAAGAAAACCAAGTCCTTACCTGAAGTTCTTTTCTGTCAAGCGCGTCTTCACATTTGTCGGTCGGATGACAGTATGATATACGGCATCGTGGAATAAAAAGGCGATCTATATAGAGTCGGTATATCTTAAATGAATTATAAATTATTACAAATCCAGTTATCGTGTCACTGGATCTTTTTTGCGTCAAGTGATTTTCTTCGCTCCTCAGTACAAAATTTCATTTGTTCTAGAGTGTGTTCTTTTACGGGCCTTGAACACATTGCACATGTGGGAGTAATTTCTATTGGTTTTCTTTCAAACTTCATAATATTCCGGATCTTGATAGTCTGATTCTAACACCAATAAATTATTTTTGTTCGTTGACTGGTCTAGTTGTATGATAGACCTCAAGATTAGACCCGAAATACCTAGGTGTGATGTAAGAAATGCTGCTGCCTCTTCTATTGCATTAGCTCCCCTCCAACCTTCATCATATGTCATTTCTATAATCCCCTTGTCTGTCTCAACAAGTGCTGTAATTAGCGAATAAGGTCCAAGGGTATCATCCTTTTTTTGAATATACAGGTTCAGGGTTACACTTTTTACGACATGGCCTTGCTCCAAAAATTTTCCTCCAGACATTAATACAATTGTCTTGTCAGGCGCTCTGTCTATTCTCTCAGGGTTTGCAACTTCGATTACCTTTTGCATATGATAATTACGTATCCAATCTAGATAATCTTTACAAATTCTTTGTTATTTTGAAACCTATCATATGCTACGTTTCATCGTCAATTGTTCCGCCTTGGTCATAAAGTACAGGTATCGATATAGTACTTGTGATATGTGGAACAGTTCTTACTTTGCTTATGGTAGAATCAACTTTTGTTACATCATCTGCTGCAATTTTAACAAAGATATCATATTTGCCCATGATTCCGTTTACTTCAACAATATTTGGCAATTCTTTGATTTTTTGAATTACCTCTTTTTCATTTCCTGGAATACATGTTGCAAGAATGTATGTAATCATATGAGATCTTAGGCATCATATGATGTTAAATATCTTCTGAAAAATATCATCTCTAAACCAATTTGTTAGATTGTTTCAACATAGCATAGTATCATCATATAACCAGAACGTCAAATGTGAAAATAAAGAGCAATTCTACAGATGAATTAATAAAAATGTCAGAGACAGTACGAGAAGAGATTACACATGATGTGATGGAAACCTTTGGAATAGACTTGTCTCACCAAGAACTTGTTCATCATGATAAGACAAAACCAGTCTGGACCCAACAGATTCAAGATAACAAGTCTCTAAAAATTGAACTGGATTCATTTCTAAATCTTGTCAAAAATAACGTAGAACGGCTACCTGAAATGATACAATTTGAGAAAGAATACCACTCATCTGAGATATCACACCATTCTCAAGATTCAATCTCATATGATCTAGAATTTTTGTGGATATCTGAATCTCATGTAAA
>JARLFW010000146.1 GCA_031296345.1 Nitrosotalea sp.
TAATATTTTAGGACCAAAAGATTTCTCTGGCAGATACAAGCCAATCACACTTGAACAAAAAGAAGGAGTGTATCTGAAGATGTATTATAAAGACGAGGCCAAACCTCAGAGAAAGTTAGGCCACTTTAATGTCGTAGATGAAAAAGATACAAAAAATATCGAACTTTTGATAAAAAGGGCTCAGGAAATAAGAAATACTATCAAGTTCGTTCCTCAAAATTAAGACTTTTTAGATAAAGCGAAAATTCCGCCTGCGCCATATGCAACTGCAATCATTATTCTTGATGTTATCACTGCAGTTGTTTGATTAGAAATTAGTGAAGTATCAAGCAGTATGGCAATAGGTATTGCTGCTAGAGATATTGCTCCTACTATAATTTGTTCAATATTTACAAGACTGCTATATTTTCTCATAAATAGAAATGTCGATGTATTGCCAAGACCAATTCCAAGTAGAATCAAGTATTGGTAAAGATGAGGAGCTATTCCTATTGCTGCAAATGGTGCAGCCCAACATAGACCGTTTATAGCTTTTACCATAGAAGGCCATTTTACACTGTTTTTCATCCTTCCCTTTATAGAAGAAAGCATTGATCTGAATTTTCCAATAATAATTCCAAACGTTATAGCAAAACTTCCAAACCAGATTATAGCATAGTAAAAAATAGGATCCTTGTGCTCAAAGGCAATTTCGCTTAGAATTGACGCAGAGCCAACTGCTATTGCCACACCTATGAATAAGACTCCAAATGCACGCCTTACTTCCAAAGGAGACCTTTGCATAACTAGAGTTCAGATTCATCTCGGATATAATTTAAGAGTATGAATCAAGATGGTTGAAAAATTCTAGATACAAAACGCTGAGTTTAATTATTTAATTCAGTCTTGTCTTATTCTATGACTTGGTCAAAAAAACCTCTTGTTGGAATTATCATGGGATCTAGTTCAGACAGCAAAGTAATGCATTCTGCCGCTACAATATTAGATGAATTTGGAATAAAACATGAAGATCAGATTGTCTCTGCCCATAGAACACCAACCAGATTATCAGATTATGCAAAACATGCAGAAAGTGCAGGATTCAAGGTAATAATTGCAGGGGCAGGAGGTTCTGCTCATCTACCAGGCATGATTGCGTCCCACACTACAATTCCAGTAATAGGAGTTCCAATAATGGTTTACAACGACAAAGAAAATTCTGACAAGTTCAAGTTTTCTGCATTTGGTGGACTAGATGCCCTACTATCAATATCTGAGATGCCAACAGGCTCACCAGTTGTAGCAGTTGGCGTAAACAAGGCTGCAAATGCAGGATTATACGCAGTAAAGATTTTAGCAAATGAATTTCCAGAATTAAAAAACAAGCTAAAAAAACACAAAGAAGCTCAACACAAATCAGTTTTAAAAGAATCCGATGAAATGAAAAAACTTGGTCTGGCAAGATTTGCAAGTAAGAAATTCAAAAAATAACTTAACATTAATTTATGACATTCCATATGGAAAATGTCTTGGAATTAAGTGAAATTATTTATTCTGCAATTTCAGATTATGGAGAGCAACGAATACTTTCAGATATCGTTCAAGGTGAAAGCCCAGATGTCATTAAAGTCATTTTGGAGCATTGTACATCCAGCATTGAAAAAAATGAGACGGTAAAATCTGATACTTATGGTGCAGTTGCTGAAGGAGTACTGCATTATCTGCTAACAGTATCCATGATTCCAAGTCAGCGAAAGACCTTGTTCCAGTCTGTTGAGGTAGATATTGCGATTCCAGACACTAGGACATTAACTACCTCACCACAAGATGTTATCATAGTGTCGTTTCCAAAAACAGATAATATTGAGAGCATAAAATCTCAAATTGAAAAAATCAAAAAAATACAACCAAATTCAAACAATATTTGGCTAGTTCTTGAAAAAGACATACCAGTAGAGGCCAAAGTCTATACTCTGAAAGATTCTATGACATTTGCAAATATAGTAACTGATTTGATCAGTTTCTCATCTACCAAGAAACAGTCCAAATTAAAAATTTTCAAGATATAAGAGACTTCAAATCAATATTTTTTTCAACGTGAGAAATCATCATCTCAAGATTTTGATAATCTCGTACAAACGGTAATGTTCCTAAAATAGGAACATTTGTGATTTCATATATTGTTGACGGAGAATTTTTTTCTGCCATGCCTCCATTTTCATCATAATTATTAACAATGATTCCTTTAATTGGAATTTTATAATAATGGCAAGTCTTGACTGTCATCATGGTATGATTTAGTGTGCCCAATGTGGATCTAGTAACAATAATTGTTTCAAGGCCCATACCTTTTATCATATCAGCTACAAAATAATCTCGAGATATCGGAGTCATTATTCCGCCTATTCCTTCTACAAGCAACATTTCATGTTTGTTTTTTAATTTCTCAAATTTTTCAAAAATTATTTCTTTGTCAAATTTAAGATCAAGTATTTTGCTAACATCATATGGAGAAGCAGGCAGTGGCATAAAGACTGGATTTACAAGATCTTCAGAGTCATCCACTCCACAAGCTTGCGATAAAACAGATGCGTCAGATGACGTGAAACCACTTTTTTGTGGGATTCCTGTTGCTATTGGTTTCATAACACCTACATCTACTCCAAGTTTCTTGATGCATGAAGCCAACGCAGCAGTAATTGATGTTTTACCAACTCCTGTATCAGTGCCAGTTATGAAATATGATTTCATAAAAGATAGCCATCAATGTTATTTAATAATCCACCCCTAATTTACTTGTAAAAACTGCCATATCTGGTAAAGATCAAGATTTGTCCAAAAACTCCTTTGTTTCAAAAAACCCAGAAAGTTCTTTTGATATTTGTTCTGAGAATATTTCCAATATCTCAAAATCTGTTGGCAGAAACGTCTTTTCACTGAACATGCCCAATACTGCAACAGCTTCACCCTTGTAGATTAACGGATAGCCTGCAAAAGACTTGAGTTTATCTTTTTTTGCCCATTCAGGGTACTTGATACGAGGATCGTGAACTACGTCGTTTGAGACTACAGGTTTTCTGGTTCTAGCAATCGAGCCTATTTTTAATGAGTTATATGGAATTTTTGAAAATTCGCCGTGGATATTTTTGTATTTTCCTGCACTGTATTTTAGTATCAGTGATTTTGTTTTCTTATCAACAAACCAAATTCTTGCAAATTTGGCATCAAAATGCTTTACAAGACTTTCAACTATGGCTTGTAGTCTGTCATTTAGATTATCATGCTTTCGTATGGAGTTTAAAATTGCATAGACTTCAAGTTTTCTTTCATGCAAAACATGCTCATCAAATAGAACATAGGGGGATGATTTTTTCACCTTTGATTCATAGGAGCGAAAATCAGCAATCAAATCTGCAAATCGGTTTAGGAAATTGTTTGTTTCAAGATCATACTGTTCTATTGATGAAAAAACAAAGTGACATATCCAATCAAAATCACCTGATAGTCTTGCTGAATAAATGCAAAAAGGTGATTCGTTTAGATAATTTGTTAGTCTTTGAACTATCTCGTCAACATTTTTTGAAAACTTGAATTTAACAAGTATGGTTCGATTAATTTTTTCTGAAACAATTTCAGGATTTAAAATTGTGGAATATCCAATAATAGTCTTATTTTTTTCAAGCCTTGCCAGTCGTTGCCTTACTGCTCTATCAGTAATTGTAAAACCCATGTCTTGAAGTGTTTTAGATATTTCATGAGAAGATATCCTGGCATTTTTTCCCAAGTGCGAGAGGACGACCTTGTCAATCTCGTCAAGCATATTTTGGATAAGCAAATGTGCTTAATATTGATTTTCCGAATCGGAAATTATTTGTATATATTACATATAACATGAGTTGTTTTGCTTCCGAATCGGAAATTTTTGTTTCTTTATCACTTCCGTGTTTAATATTAGGGGAGAAGTCTAATGGTATCTGAGAACCATGAACTGGAAATCGGTTAATAAATTTGCAATACTTGTCATACTAATGGTAGCTGTTCCTGAAATAGCAGGTCACACTCTATTTGAGAAATCTCACCCACAGGATTCCTCAGTCTTGGCCGCAGTGTCACTTGCAAGCAATCTACGTGATAATACTGAAAAAACTGGAATATGCCATTTGGCAATACAAGACGATCAATCAGGGTCCCACATATCTAGAGTTGCGGGCTTGGAATCAAAATATGGCAACTTTACCTGTAATCAAGGTACTTGAATCTAACTAGTCAATCGCCTGAGAACGTGCATATTGAATAACTCACTTGGAAAAATAGGAAAATTTTCTACTGTTCAGAGATTGGTAAATCTAAATGCAGACAAAAAGAGAATGTGGTTTGAGGATCTCAAAGATATCAATGATGGGAAGATGATTGATTCTTTACCTATTTGTATGAATTACTTTATGAAGTAGCCAATCCTAACTATTATGGGTTAAAGACACATGACAAAATGGGACACAACAACTTTCAGCATAAAAATTGTTTTTGTAGCAATGGGTATTACGCTTTTTGGGATAGCTATTATGATAGTTCTTGCAGTATATGGATTTCCCATTACAACCCCAACAAAAGATCTTTCCAATTTGACTGTCTTGGTCGGTGGTTCAGGAATTGCACTGTTCATATCCTTAACAATCTTGGCGTATTCCGATAAACAAGGAAGAGAATCAACGCAAATTATTTCTGATATAAAGAACATTGTTGTAGACCAAAAGGAAATCATGAAGAAACAAGGCAGTATTCTTGAAAATCAAGAAAAAATCAGAAATGAGAAACAAGAATTTGCAGAACAACGTTGTTGGTTCTTTTTAGATCATATGAAAAGAGATTTACTGCAAATGAAAGCCATTACAAAAAAGCCCGATTCCATTAACACTGCAAATGCATACAAAGAGGTAATAATTCATCTTTCTCGAGAACTTCAAGAATTTAAAAATGCATATGCTGTTGATCTTGCCCCAACAATTATTTCACTGATAGATACAATCATAGAGGAAATTAAAGAAATTGATGTAGGAGCATTTTTAACAGATCCAAATATGTATGACGATATTCTCGAAAATATTGGAAACGTATCTGAAAAAATTTTAAGTCAAGGCAATATCATTCCATCGAGACTCCCAATTTAATCAAACATTTTCCAACAAATCACACCGACGTAATGATTCTAGTTATGGCGAAAAATTTACGCACGAGTGGGTGGGATTCCTTTTTTACTCACTGTCGACGTTCTCTTTAGGAATGATCAAATCCAATTTACCACAATCCCTTCCTTAATTGTCAAAAACCATTAGATAATAATCCGCCTTGATATTACGCTGCTTATTCAATAACATGTTATTTTAGGGAAATTCCGACATTTTCGAACAACTATTTTGTACTAGTCAATATATCACATATGTAATGACTGAAAAATGCCAATGCACCGAATGTCATTGTACTTCTCAGCTTTTTACAGCAGACAA
>JARLFW010000147.1 GCA_031296345.1 Nitrosotalea sp.
CTAGATAGTTTTCCACTGCCTGCTATTCTATCACTTAACAAAGTCCACAGACTTCCAAGGACACAGAAGATTATGCCATATGTAATAGATTTAGGATCAGACAACATTGGAATCCATTGATTAGTGGGAACAAACGCAAGAAACATTGCAAGAGGCTGGATTAATGAAATTGCCCATGCAGTCTTTAGTTTTGCACCAAGTACTGATGTAAATATTGCAATTCTAAAACTAGTAAATAGAAACATTCCTTCAATTACATAAATTTGTAATAACTGAGGTTTAGAGAATACGTAAAAAGATAATATTCCACATAGAATTGTTACAAGCCACAAAAGATTTCCAAATGCTGACATGTGTATGGATTTAGAATATTCAGTCTTCAAAATTCTAGTATCTATCACTTGAGTTATCATAAGTGCTGCAACAGTGATAGGGATGGTATAGACTAGTCTGTCAGTTGACTTGAAATAATTAATGCTTGACACTGCCACAATAACACATGCGACAACAATAGCAATTACTAGTGATACATAATGAGAAGTTGGAGTAAATGTTGTTAACGTATACCGTTTGTGAATGCGGGATACATCATTGGAACTTTCCGTCATGGTGAGAAAAAGAATTTAAGAATCCACGAAATTCCAATCAGAGATGCAGGTATTGCAACTACCACCTCTGGTCTTAACTTGTAGCCTTTGGTCTCATCCTCAAAGAATCTCAATAGACCTGCACTTGATGCTGGAAGTGGTGCAGATTTTTTGCTGCTCATGATATTCCTGATTCAAGGATGTTTAAATAAATACCTTTTTGTGCCTAGATCTTCCCAAGCTTCTCTTTAATTGCAATTATTTCGTTCATGGCATACAAGATCTGTTTTTGTTTCTCATAGTCTTTTTCCTTTTGAAGTGTGTCTGCCAGATCCCTTATTTTTTGATCCAAGGCATCAATTGCCGCATTTCCAGATTTTTGTTCCGTTTTTGGTAAGGCTGTCTCAACTTCTTTTCTTGCTTCTTTTCCGCATGTAACACATAATGCATGCCCATCATTCATTATTCTAACACCTTTACAATATGGACAAGGGTCGCTAACTAGTGTAGCACCATTTAGAAGCATCTCAACTGCTCTTTTTGTCAGTTCTTTTGACATGTGTATTGTTACTTGAACTAAATAAAAAACTTAGAGGAGGATAAACAAGGCTTAATAGTAAGATTTTGACTTTTTAGTTCGAATGGCGGTAATCTGCAACACTTGTGGACTTCCTAATGATTTATGCGCCTGTGGTGAACTTGAAAAAGATCAAACCCAGATTGTTGTAAGAATTGAAGAAAGACGTTTCAAAAAGAAAGGAACAAAGATTGAGGGAATCAATCCGAAGATGAATGATTTAGGAAAAGTTGTAAAAGAATTAAAGGCTCGTTATGCTTGTGGTGGCACTGAAAAGGAAGGTTACATCTTTCTTCAAGGAGATCACAGAGATACAATAAAGACAACGCTTGTTAAGCTTGGATTTCCTGAAGCTAGTATAGAAGTTCATTGATATCAAGTTTGGAAAAAATAGATAAGATCATAAAAATTCTTGCCGTTCCATATTCTGGATTTTTATCAATAATATTTGGAATAATGTTACTTTCATTTCCAATCGGTCTTTATGTGATGTTCAATTCAGAGATTGGAAAAGACATCAATTACCAGTATCCCATTAATGGTTTAGATTTATTTTTTGGCGGCATCGGCTACAAGATTCCAATTTCTTTTGAAATGGGAGACGCATTTATCATAGTATGGACAATTTTTTTGATATTATTTTCAATCTCATATTTTGGGCCAGAAGAATCTCTATTGAAAACACTTTCAAATCTAATGTCAAGAGGCTGGAAGAATATGAAAGGCAATGGACTTGCAAACATGATGTCATGGTTTTCAATTTTGATTTTAGCTTCTGTGATAATCGAGATGGTTCAGCAAAGCTTTGGAATCAAGATTGAATCACCCCAGTCAGATAACAATTTGATCCGCTTCTTTCAGCTAAGCACGTCTCCTTTGACTGAAGAAGTAGGTTTTAGAATCCTACTAATAGGAATTCCACTATTTCTGATGTATTCACATATTCCATCATGGAAGATATTTTTCAAATCTTTGTGGAGACCTTCAAAATATCTCTACATTGAGAATTACAAAAAACCAATGATATTGATAATTACAATCGGATTATTTTTTGGAGTGTCCCACATAATTTCAGGCACCCCATGGAGTCCTGGAAAATTATCACAGGCAACGATAGCAGGAATAATAATCGGTTGGGTCTATGTCAGATACGGTTTTGCCCCAGCAGTACTGATTCACTGGGCCACAAACTACTTTTTATTTTCATATTTATTTTTCATTTTAAATCTAAGTCAGGGTCCAACAATAAACGAGTCATCAAATCCATTCTCCGATGCTCTAGAATTGATAATCCTCATTACAGGAATAATTGCCATTACAATCAAGATTCTATCACATATTAAATCAAGAAAGAATATAGATAAAACAAGTATTGTGAAATGATAAACTAATCCAGAATTTTTCTAAGAGAGTTTGCTATTTCAGTATCAGAAAAAGATAGTATGAATCGAAGATCAGATTGATCGTCTATATCCAGCATAATTCTTCGAATCAACACAAGTGCAGAGCTTGCATTTCTTTTTTCCGCAGTATTCATGTGTATTTTATAGCTGTCTTCATCATAATGTGTTTCCATCACATTAGTAGGAGTTCTAAAGAGAGCATTAGTTCCATCAAATTTTCGTGATGGTACGACAAGGACGCATCTGTCAGATGTTCTCATCTGATACAATGTGTCCACGTCTTCTGCCCGTATCAACGGGATATCTTGTGGAAAGACCATCGTTGCCTCAAATCCTTCTTGTGAAAAATAGTTATCTGCAAGTAAAACGGCACTGTTTACTCCCTGTTCAGATTCATCATAGATTCCATGTGCTCCAAACTTTTTTCCAATACCGAGTGCTTTTTCATCCTTACTTACTAGAACTGTTTTTTCAATAAGAGATGAACGTGTTACATTTTGTAAAACTGATTCTAACATTGCCTCACAGATTTTTTCAGTCTTTTCCTGAGATAAATTAAGACGCGTTTTTGCCCTTGAGAAAGTTTTCACAGGAATTATTGCGCCAATACGCAAATCAGACATGAACTTGTTTTAGAATAAAAGATGCCAGAGCTTCTTCATCTTTCTTGTCCTTCATTCTTATCTTAGTTTCGTAAACTTTCATGTCCAAGTTTTCTATTTTTCTAGTTAGCAGTCTATCTGCACTGTCAATCACCATGTGTGATGCCACTTCAGAATACATTTTTGCAAGACCATAAACAGATACTTCCATACCTGCAGCTTCCATATACTTTGTAGCAGGTCCACTAATTGCAGTATTTCCGATAAGAGGACTTACAACAACTACCTTTTTCTTTGATTTTGATAATTCTTTTCTAATTCCTTTAATTGACAAAATAGGTCCAATACTAGTCAGAGGATTCCCTGGTGCAATTATTACTAATTTAGAATCATGAATAGCATTTACTGCTGCAGGGTTTGCACGTGCCTTGTCTGCACCAATGTATTTTATTCCCTCCACTTTGTCTTGGCCCTTGTATTTTACCCAATATTCTTGAATATGCAAGTCTCCCTTATTGGTTACAATTCTTGTTTCTACGCTGTTATCAGTAACTGGAATAATTTTTGTGTCAATTGCAAATTTTCTGCACATCCATTCTGTAATATCAGACAAGTTCTTTCCATTCTTTAGCATATTAGTTCTCAAAAGATGAATGGCTGCATCTCGGTCTCCTATGTTAAACCAAGTCTCTTCTCCTAAAACTTCCATTTGTCGTAAAAATCCATATGTGTCCTTCTTTATCCCCCATCCTTTGTCAGTATCCAAAATATCTGCCAGTCCATAGAGAATAGTATCAATATCTGGGCAAATGTATAGACCGTACAGCCAATAATTGTCACCAACATTAGATATTACAGATATATCTCGAGTTTGAGTAGCTACACCGCGTACGAGTTTAACAGAACCTGTCCCACCTGCAAGAATTGTAATCATTATTCCATTTCCCCTGTAACGTTAGTAGATTAGACCAACTAAATATTACTCTTGCCACTGGCATCAAAGAAAAATTTTTAGCTGTGAAAAACAATGCTAAAGTTTATTACTATCAGACAGAGAATTCACACCGTGACTAAGAGATTCCTTTTAGCATCAACAATTTTGAGTTTACTAGTTTTTGGAACCATTGCGCCAATTTGGGCAACGGTTGATTTTAATGCATATCTACCAATTGAAGGAACCCCAGTTACACCAGAATTCAAATTCACAAAGAACGTTGCAATAGACTATTCAAGTGGTGGAAAACTAAAGGATGACCTTATGGGGAAAAATATGACAATATCATTTTCTGATACTTCAGATAACAATACAAGCATCAAATCGTTTATGGAGGCAATAAATACAGAGCTTGCAACAGATAGAAAGACTACTGCAACAATCTCCAATTTGAAAGTAGAATATCAAGTACAGATCAATGGTGATGACAAGGGTGCAACATTCGATTACCTGATAAAATTAATTCCCACAGTGAATGGATACACTCTAAACAAAGGAGGCGGTGACGTGCCAACAGTATTAGACATATCATGGATTGGATTTGTCATGAAGAGCCCGGTAATTATATCGACACAGCAATATGGTAACTTGGATATCAATTCTCCAATAGGTGTAATACAGAATCAATTACCAGATGTTTATAATATATTGAATGGAACTGCGGCGGAGAGCCCATTGAGTGTTAATTTGTTAGATGCAAGTGCACTTGTCGGCTATCCAATTGACAAATGGAATGCCCTTTTTGATCCTGCATATACCCTCAGTGAGACTGCAGGATATGGGTACTCGGGTCAAAAAGTTGCAGTAACAGCATTTGCATATGGACAAAGTGATCTATATCAAGGACAATTAAAAGCCCAAAATATTGATGTTGATTTTACAGCAGATTCAAAATATCATTTAACCATAGTTGAAAGAGCAAGTTCAGGTACAATAGATGCAGCAGGACATGCAAATGGATACATGGTACAAGGAACACCAGCAATCTCAACATTACCCCAAGTAGGAAGTAGCTCGTCTGTTCAAACAGCCCAAGGTCTTTCCACTAGTACAATATACGCAATGGCAGGATTTGCAGTAGTAATCGCAGTAGGAGTTTTCTGGTTTAGTAATCAAAAAATGAAAGCAGCTATGAAGAGAGGTGTAGATACAAGTCCAGCTCCAACATTCAAGTATGAAGAAAGAAAACACTGGGCAGACAGGTTTGACGAAGAAAAGAAAGAGTAAGTAAAATTATTTTTAAAATAGTTTATTTTAAAAAAAAGTGCGTGCCAGCCGTAACCCTCCTTCTGTTTTTACGATATTACGCTATGCGGCCTACCTAAACAAAGTGCAGCGCTTATTGTTTGATTTGGCCTTTCTCCGCGCGGGACAGATTTTTCATTCCTTGCTGGAAACCTCAGGCTTTACCATCATAGTACGCCAGGTTGGATTTTTTTCTGTGCTGTTGCCAATCATCTCTGATTATCCGTCTCCGGATCGCACTTGCTGCATGGAGGGAGGAGTTTCCTCTGCCGTGGCAGTGATCGTTCACCGGCTCGCATCTGTCAAGTACTCAATTTGCTATTTTAGGATTTGGCATATACGAACTAGAGTGATCAAAATATCATACATGCCACAAATTTGTGTGTCTGTTCAGAATGACGAGTAGAGATTTATTCGACCGTCTAATCCTCACCGATATATTCACATGGCACATGACACACATGCCGGACTTGTTCGTAGTCTCTCATTATTAGACATAACAATGATTGGAATTGCCGCCATGATTGGTGGTTCCATCTTTAATCTAGTAGGTCCTGCAATGTACCAGGGAGGACCCGCTCTTCTAATAGTATTTTTAGCTAGTGGAGTAATCAGTTTCTTTACTGCGCTAACATATGCCGAGCTAGGTTCTGCATTTCCAGAAGCTGGTGGTGGTTATAGGTGGGTAAAAGAAGGTCTTCCAAGACCAAATGCATTCATCAGTGGCTGGATAGCTTGGTTTGCCCACATGATAGCAGGTAGTTTGTATGCAGTCTCAATTGGAGATTTCGTAGGTAGCCTACTGACAAGTGTCGGAGTTGCAGCGCAATATGGAGGAATCCCACTAGACAAAATTATTGCCATAGTGTCTATAATATTATTCACATATGTAAATTACAGAGGAGTCTCACTTACTGGAAAAATTGGTAATGGACTTACGTTTATGCAAATCATAATTATCATAATTCTCATAGCATCAGGAATATATGCAATGAGTTTTGTTAACCATGATTGGGCAGTAAACTTTCAGCATTTTGTTCCAAAAGGCATAACTGGTTTTATCTTGGCAATGGGAATAACATTCATCGCTTTTGAAGGCTATGAAATAATTGTCCAAGCTGGCGAAGAAGTAAAAAACCCAAGGAAGAATATACCGCGAGCAATTTTTATCACATTGGGAACAGTAACTGTACTTTATGTAGTTTTTACTTTTGTCTTTCTTGGAGGTATCGATTCTTCGAAGATCGGTAAGGAAGTATGGCAGTTTATTGGTGACAATCAGGATGTGGGAATTGCAAAGGCTGCACAGTATCTTATTCCATATGGAACAATACTGGTCTATGTAGGAGGTATTGTTTCAAGTATAGCTGCTCTTAGTGCTACCACATTTTCTTCAAGTCGTGTATCTTTTGCAATGGGTAGGCAATACAACCTTCCGTACATCTTCAGTTCCATCCATCCCAAATATCATACGCCTCATTTTGCAGTAATTGCCTCAGGTGTTATCATGCTAATAATGGCATCATGGCTCCCATTAGAGCAGATTGCAATTGTAGCAGGAGTGATGTTTCTTTTTCTTTTTACGCAGGTAAACTGGGCAGGAATAAACATTCGAAGATTATACGGCAAAAAACTTGATTATGGGTTTAAAATTCCACTATTTCCCCTAATGCCAATCATAGGAATAATATGTAAAGCTGGATTGGCAATTTTTCTGTTAATTTATAATCCACTAAGCTGGGTAATTGCAATCATTTGGATACTAATTGGATTTTCAATTTACAAGTTGCACATATCCAAAAAAGAAATAGAGCACTATGCCCCTTTGGTTGCAAACATAGGTCCATCAGAAAGAAAGAATTATCGCATAATGGTGGTTTTTAATAAAAAGACAATTGAAAAGCTGGTCAAGATTGCCTCTACTATTGCTAAAGACAAAGATGGCGAAATTTCACTTTTAAATGTTGCAACAATACCTCTCCAAATACCTCTTTCAATGGGCCACAGATTTGCAGAACCAATCACAAAATCATTTGATGAGTTAAAAAAGATTCCTGGTTTTTCAGAGCACAGATATCTAGTAAGGTTATCACATGATTACACAGAAGCAATTCTTGCAACTGCAGAAGAGCAGGGAATAAATCTACTCATCATGGATTTCTTCGATCTTAGAAATAATAGAAAACTACTTTCTCTTACAACATGTGACATTCTTGGAGTAAATATCAAAAAAGAATTTGAAACAGAATTACCTAATGTGGTAGTGTCATACGATAAAGGAAGACACTCAGATTTAGGAATTGAAATCGCACATGCATTTTCCAATGTATTAGGAAGTAAAATGCGAATTATACGAGGAGTTGTGGAATCACCAGAAGAAGAAAGAGACATCCTAAGTAGAATTAATGAAAAAATGTTTGACCTTGATCTTAGAAAAGTACCAGTAGAAAGAGTATACCCAACAAGCTCTGAAGTTATCAAAGATTTACTTGAGAATCTAAACAAGGATCCAGAGATTGTAATTGTAGGAGCCGGAAATCAATCAGATCAAGCATTTAGTCCAAGAACAATGGAGATTGTGGAAAAATCTCGCTATAGTGTATTTGTTGTAAGAGATTCTAGAATTTCAAGCATTAAAGCAAGATATTTCTGGCAAATGATAGCACCTAGATTGAAAGAAAACAGAATAATTTACAATATTTATCATAGATTTCTCATACTGGTGCCTAGAAAGAAGACTCCTTCTGACGATGAATATTTTTCACCTAAATTATAATTTCACAAGTAAATTAGGCTTAGAAGTTTTGTAAAATTATATCATTGTTCTAGTCCATATTCTTGGGATATTTTTATAACATCATCCAAGGTTTTGGCATCAGAATAATCTTTTAGCAAATATTGATTTAGATCAAAAAATGTATGTCCCCACTTGAATTTTCCAATAACAGAGTTGGCAAGATCGTTGTAATCCATGATATAAAGTGCACCCGCAATTGCTTCAGCGGTTGTAAGCTTGCCTATTTTAGAATAATTAACTGGGTTTCCTGCAAGTAATGGAGGAAGTTTTCGTGACAGGCCTACAAATTTTTTGAGAAACATTTGTTGTGCCAATTCCCAAGAACAATCAATTGCAGTAATAGACTTGGTCAAATCCCTGTCAGACCGTAAGACAAATTCTTTAGCAAACGGATTAAGAATCATGTCTTTTCCAGAGAGATGTTTTATGCGTTTAGCAATACCGAATTTTACAAGTTTTGCAGCAGTACATTTTGCAGGATCGTCTTGCTCAAACATGAGAACTTGAATTTGCATCTAGTCTCAGTGTTTCAATCAAGAATAAATTGCTTGAGATTCAGAATTATTTGCCAACATAGGTCACTTGGTAATAGAATCTAGTGACTTGATCCTTTTTGATTACGTTAACATTCCATTGCCCATCAGGCATTACATCATTTGCATTTGAAGGTAGAATACTAAATTGTTGTAGTCTAAGTCCTGCTCCAGAATAGCCAACAAGGAAACTCTTACCATTAATAGCAACAGTCTGATATATCATACCATTCTGTTCGGTAGATTTTGTAATAAGACAGTTAGAATCTTGACCTATAACACAAGTTCCATTTTGTGAACTCACCTTGATACTGATATTGTTTTCATCTCCAGGATTTACTCTAAGTAAAGCATCAAGTTGTCGTGGATAATAGGTCATATTGCCAACAGATTGTTCACTAAATACTACAGGGATAGCAGAGTCTTGGATTTTGTTTATCTTTTCAACAAACATGTTATTCGGAGCGTGTTTTTGAACCGGCCCAATTGTCATAGGAATGACTGTTAGAGTAGTAGTTTGAGTTACATTAGTTGGAGATGTCTGTGTTTGGTTTGTTACAGCAGGAATGTTTTGAACTGGTAATTGACTTACAACATCAAAGTCTGCATTGAAAGCACCAAATGGTACCTGTGCGATTATAGTATAGGTTCCAAGCGGAGCATTATTTGGAATTTTATAATCATAACTAAAGGATCCGTATTGATCAACTGGAACATTAGTTTTTGGTATATTGTTTCCTTTCAGTGATGATACTTGACCTTCACTAATGACAGTGTCATTTTTCAAACCAAATGCAAGATCTACTCCATCAGGTACAGTAACAATGTAGCTAGTTCGTCCAGTTAGTAAGACAGTTTGACCAGGAAGATACTTGTCAGAATCTGTAGTCATGAAGAGCTGTAGTTTACTAGAACTTACAGTATATGGATCAGTTACCTTGAATGAGGTTATGACTTTATTTGAAAGATATTCAGCGTAAACATTGTAGGTCCCAGTCTTGTAAATACCAGTATGGAATGGAACAGTAACATAATATTGCCCTCCCTGATTTACAGTGGCATCGCCACGGTATATTTGCTGTCCGTCATAAGAATAAATCAAAACTTGAACCGTGGGATTTGTTATACTAGTTGCAGCATTTTGATCTGGAATCACTTGACCCCAGATTCTTGCCACGTCACTTGAAAGATAATTGGTTTTATCAGTCTCAATTACAATAGGAGATAGAACCTGACTAGATTGTGGGTTATTAGATACTTGGAAGAATAGATTAGAACTAGAATGTGCTGAGCTGATTGATATTCGATATATGCCGTAAACAGTGAGCGTTGGGTCTATCACAGATGAGGATGATCTATCAGTAGACAGCAATACACTTCCAGTCATATCTGTTGATGGAACAGTCCAAGTCCATGAAAATTGTCCATTATTTACCTGCAATGGAAAAGTGATTGTATTTCCAGACGGCCTTGTTAATGTCAATGTATAAGAATCCATACCCACAGAAGACGATATTTGCCCGTTCAATTGGACGGTATTACCCACAGCGTAAACTTTCTTGTCAGTACTTGCAGATATAGGATTTGATGCAGTCCCATTAAGCAGATTAGAAACTGTAAAAGTGGCTGATGCCTTAAGAGTTGAACCATAATGAGCCTGTAAGGTATAGGTACCTGGACTAAAAATATTTGGTACAATATTTTGTTTTACAGAATAATATCCATTAACATCAGGAAGTGCAGCGAAAGATAATGCTGTTGATGGACTAATTATTGAACCACTAAGATATCCAGCTTGTGAATAAATTTGACTTCCATTAGAATTTAAAACAGATATCATAACTTGTACACCAATATTTTGTATCATATCTGGTCTTACTTGGCCTGAAATTAGAAGCGACTCACCATATCCATATGAAGACTTGTCAGGGGACATTGAAAATGGCCCACTGGCAACAGGAGTGTAGGTAGATGGGTTTGCTGATACTGCAAAAGAAGTATAGGCTTTTGCAAACGGTAGCGATATTGTTACTCCATAATTTCCAATTCTGTCAGTTATTGCAGGAATTACAAAAGAATACGTAAAGGAATTATCAGTTTGAACATTTACAAAAGAAGTGGTATGAAATGATACTGGTATTGAACCAGAGTTAAATGAAACTTGAATAACATCAATAGTTGGAGATAGTCCAGTATTTTGTAATCCTGCTAATTTAGTACTTCCACTAACTAGTACCGTATCTCCAGGAGCATATACTTTTTTATCAGTAGTTACAAAAAGTCCCTGACTTTGTCCTCCTGCAGGGTTCAATACAAAAGTTGTAAAGGCCGATGCAGTATCATAAGTTGCAGTCACTCGATATATTCCATAAACTGGATTTACACCGTTGATAAGCAATCCTGAACTGCCAGCACTTCTCTGATATGCGTTTACAGTAGTTAATTTTCCCAGAGTATCTGGAAATAAAGTTCCCTGATAAACCACTACATTAGTTGGGTCATACACTTTGTATGTTACCGGAGTAAGCGGAATTACTTTTGAAACAGTACCTGATAGTACGATAGGTTGAGAAATTGTATAATTAGAACTATCTGTGGATATCACTATCGCTGTTGCTGCTACCTGTGCTGGAGGAACAAAAGCGGCAGAGCCTACTGAAAATGTAGTTGATGTCTGAGCACTCCCATAGGATGCAGAAATTGTATATGTGCCTTCAGAAAATCCTAGGACTTGATCAGTTTTTGTATATGTTGAGAATTTGAAATTAGTTCCAGGATATAATGAAAATGTTTGCTTGTATCCATTTGGTCCCGACATGACAAGATTAACAGTTGTGGGAATTGAAGTTACTGCGGGATTTTTTACAATTTGTGAAACTTGACCGTTTATGTTTACTATATCTCCAAAAATGTAGTTTTGTTTGTCAGTTGAAAGAGACATTGTAAGCTGACTGGCAGTAGAAGTTGTCGGAGGACTTCCATTTGTAAATCCAGGAGTTCCAATCTTGTAAACCCAATCAGTTTGTGAACCAGTGTTGAATCCATCATAGAGTCTTTGCCAAGTATTACCATCTCCTTGAGTATCAGTAAGTGGTGGTGTTTGATCAATGATTGTCCCTGATGAGCTTGTTAGTTGTATAACAGCACCTGCTTGTGGAAGCCAAAGAGGGACATAATGATATACAATGAATTGTTGGGGTTGGATTGTGGTTCCTAATGATATGGTGTATGCTTGTTTTAATCCAGTAGTTGCCCCAATAGACCAACCTCCAATATTGACAGGAGAACTAGTTGGGTTATACAGTTCCACCCACTGTATTGGAGATGTAGTGTAATCTCCAACAGGATTTAGTTCGACTTCGTTTATGACAACATGAGTTGCTATTGGAACCGTTTGACCACTAGCTGCATAACTTTGTCCAATTACAAGTAAGACAAGAATTGCTCCAATAAGGTACGGGTTTGAATATTTCATCTGTAATACCATTTCAAGGCTATGTTTGGAATTTTAGGTGTTGATTGTGGAAAAGTTGAGCTAGTTGTTAATGTGCAATATGCCCAAGTCCGCATAATCAAAAGATCCTCTACAAGCATTATAAGTCGTACGTAGAATTCATCCCAAATTAGTTACAATACTATGGTTTTTCTTGCTTGTCCGAATCACATTTAGGACATTTATTTTCAG
>JARLFW010000148.1 GCA_031296345.1 Nitrosotalea sp.
CATTATTCTTTCAGTATAGTCATCTTGTTGAATGAAATTTCTGTCCAAGAAAACAGTGAGATTATCAACTTTATATTTAGAACCAGTCATGGCAGCTTCCCAGACTTGTCCTTCATCGGATTCACCATCTCCTATAATTGTGTAAATGTGATGATTTTTCCCATCAATTCTTGCTGCAAGAGCCATTCCAGTTGAAAATGACAATCCTAATCCAAGTGAACCACCACAGAACTCAACTCCAGGACATTTGAGGTCTGGATGACCTTGCAATCTGCTTCCAAATTTTCGTAGAGTCTCCATTTCAGATTTGTCAAAAAATCCAGCTACTGCAAGGTTTGAGAATAGTCCAGGGGATGCATGTCCCTTGGATAAAACAAGTCTATCCCTGTCTTCCCAAAGAGGGTTCTTTGGATTATATTTTAGGAATTTGAAATACATGCACCCCATAATTTCAGCCATGGAGAATGAACCACCCGGATGACCAGATCCTGCATTAGTAATTCCTTTAATCACAAGTTTTCTTGCTTCTTTTACTCTCTTGAAAATATGATAGTAGTTTAGGGCCATACCCAATCCATAATTTGAATTTCAGTATTACTAGAATTCAAATTCATGATTTTTACCGTATTTGTATCAAATAAAAAGTTATTTCACAAAATATTAATCCAAAAACAACTTATGGTAAACATGAGTATCAAAGAACTTGTTCCCCTTGTGATTTATGACGATAAATGTTATCTTTGTTCAAAATTTGCCAGTGTTGTTCATGCCTTTGCTAAAGACAAGATCTTGATCGTAGGTCATTATTCCGATATAGGTATGAAAATAAAATCAGAGATTTTTAAGCAAAATTATGATTCTACCAAGATGTTCTGGTTCATAACAAAGAAAACTGCCTATGGTGGAAGAGCAGCAATTTTGCCTCTTCTCCAAAGCATTCTGATGAGCAAGTCAAGAACAAAATTAGAGTATATCCCATCTTCTAGTTGTAGTCAAGATTGTAAAACCTCTAGAGCATTTTTTACAAGAACAAAGAGTTTACTTTGCAATAGTGAAAAAATACCTCTAAAGTATTAGAATTAGTATCCTCTACTGTTCCTGTCAGGAGTTCCACTATTTGGATTTCTAAATCCATGCTTATCCATCATATGATTTAGGAATCTAATGTCGTCAGAGAATTTTTCTCCGCATATAGAACAATTGCTCATAATACTACTAAGTAACCGCGATCTTTTTAGGTTTTGTAAACAATACAGTATAATGCAAAATAACCGAAAAATACACAAAATCACCTTTACCATAACACCCAACGCAAATGGCTATGTCGTAGGATGTAATGAGATACCATCACTATTCACAGATACGCCATCAATTGTAGAGGTAGACAGAATCGTCAGAGAACTTCTCCTGGAATATATCAATGACTTTCCAGATGATTCGGAAAAAAAGGGCTTTGATAAAGACACACCAATAGAGACGATGTGGTATGCCACTCCTAATTCTGTAGCACTAGAATAGAAAAGGCGCCAGCACTACTGCTTCCCAAGGGCTCTCGCACCTTAGTAGCACAGTAGCGACATTGGGTTTGACTTCCGGGTTCGGAATGGGACCGGGTCGGACCCCAACGCTGTGGCCGGCTTATTTTCTTTAGTTTCTAATGTTATGTATTAATCTTACTTGATAGAGATATAAAATCAGAAAGGGTGTAGTTACACATGACCCACCGAGTAGCAGTCTTAGATAAAGAAAATTGTCAGACCAAAAAATGTGGATTAGAGTGTATAAAATATTGTCCAGTAAACAAGATGGGATCAGAGTGTATAGTTCTAAATGAAGAAACCGCCAAGGCTCAAATCGATGAGGACATTTGCAATGGATGTGGAATTTGTGTCAAGGTTTGTCCATTTGATGCAATAACAATTGTCAACTTGGCAGAGGAATTAAAAACAGATAAGATTCATCAATATGGACAGAATGCATTTAGACTCTATAAAATTCCAAGTTTGAAGAAAGGTCAAGTCATGGGTCTGCTAGGAAGAAACGGTATAGGTAAGAGTACAGTTGTAGGTATATTATCTGGAAATCTAAGACCAAACTTGGGGAATTTTGCATCACCTCCAGAATGGAGTGAAATTTTAAAACATTTTCAAGGTACTGAACTTAAACCGCATTTTGAGAAAATTGCAAATAACGAATTAAAGGCATCTATAAAACCTCAGCAAGTCTACAACTTGGCAAAAGTATTTGATGGTACTGCAAAAGAACTTTTTGAAAAATATGATGAACGTGGAAAAGCAAAAGAATTGATTCAACAACTTGGATTACAAAATTCTTTAGAAAATAGACTAGCAGATCTAAGTGGAGGAGAATTACAAAGAATAGCTGTGGCAGTTGCCGCGTCAAGAGAGTCAGACTTCTATTTCTTTGACGAGCCCTCATCTTACAATGATGTCTTTCAGAGAATCGGAGTTGCAAGAGTGATTCAAGATCTTGCTAAAATTGGAAAGAGTGTGATGGTAGTAGAACATGATCTAACATTGCTAGATTATCTTAGTGATTTTATTGAGATTCTTTATGGTGAGCCTGCAGCATATGGCATAGTTGCAAGCATGCTATCAACCAAGGTTGGAATCAATGTATTCCTAGATGGATATCTTCCTAATGAAAACGTCAGGTTCAGAGATATCGCATTCAAATTTGATGCAGTTAACACCATAGAGGAATTTGTTACAATTGAGAATATCATGACATATCCAAATTTAGAGAAAAAATTTGCTAATTTTTCTCTCTCAATTGAAGCAGGTAGAGTAAGGAAAAGCGAAGTTTTAGGTATTGTAGGTGCAAATGCATTAGGAAAAACAACCATGATGAAGATGATTGCAGGTGTTGAAAAGCCTGATTCTGGAAATATAGAAAGCAAAGTAAAGATTGCTTACAAACCACAGTATCTAACAAATGATTATGATGTTGATGTAATTACACTTCTTGAAAAAGCACATGGTGGAACGATAGAAGAAACTCCAGAAGAGGAGATCATAGTCAGTCCAATGAAGATAAAAAAATTATACAATAAATCTATCAAGAATTTATCAGGTGGAGAACTTCAAAAAGTAGCAATTGGCGCATGTCTTTTGCAAAAAGTTGACATTTATGCACTTGACGAACCTTCTGCATTTTTGGATGTTGAAGATAGAATAGCTGTAGCAAAACTTATTCAAAGATATGTAAGATCATATGGAAAATCTGCAATAATAGTTGACCATGACATTCAACTTATGGATTTGATTTCTGATTCAATTGTCATATTTCATGGAACCCCTGGAAGAGAGGGTCATGCAACAACTCCAAAACCCAAAGTTGAGGGCATGAATGAATTCTTGAAATCTCTTGAAATGACATACAGACGAGATGAAACAAGTATGAGACCCAGAGTCAACAAATTGGAGAGTCGACTGGACAGAGAACAAAAACAATCTGGAAAGTTTTACTATAGAAATTGACAAAGATGCTAAAACAGGCAATGATTGGAATCCTCACAGAAGTAGAGGCAGACGAGCTTTATGGTGCCTTTGATCAGATAGGAAATATAATCATACTAAGAGTTCCAGATTCTCTTTTACAGAAAAGAAAGATAATTGGCGAAGTACTTTTAGATAAAGTAAAGACAGCCAAGTCAGTCTATTGCCAATCATCTCCAGTTGAAGGGGATTTTAGAATAAGAAAACTTGAGTTGCTTGCAGGAGAAGACAAGACTGAGACTGAATACAAAG
The DNA here is from genome assembly GCA_031296345.1 of Nitrosotalea sp. Taxonomy (GTDB): domain Archaea; phylum Thermoproteota; class Nitrososphaeria; order Nitrososphaerales; family Nitrosopumilaceae; genus Nitrosotalea. The sequence continues at coordinate 3,771 of JARLFW010000148.1, forward strand.
AACATGGTTGTAGGTTTAAGGTAGATGTAGAAAAGACTTTTTTTTCTCCTAGGCTTTCAACTGAGCGAGATAGAATTGCAGGATTAATCAAAGAGGGTGAGATAATAATCAATATGTTTGGTGGTGTAGGGATATTTTCTATTGTTGCAGCAAAGAAAAAGAAGTGTCATGTTTACAACATAGATATCAATCCGGATGCAGCTAGATTATGCTCAGAGAATATACTATTAAACAAATTACAAGGAACTGTTGAATCCATAGAAGGTGATGCTACAAAAGTAATAGAAGAAAGATTGCTTGAAGCAGGAGACAGAGTTTTAATGCTATTACCTGAAAGATCAGATGAATTTTTAGAGTCTGCAATAAAAGCCGCAAAGAAAAAAGCGATAATTCACTATTATTGTCACATCCACGCAGAAAAAAAAGACCAGGTAGCGTCACTTGCACCACAGCATTTTCTAAGTGTTGTAAAGGTCAAATCAGAAATTTTAGGGGCAAAAATAGTAAGACCAGTCGGTCCAAGGTTTTATCAAGCAGTTGTTGATGCCGCAATATCCAAGTAATTACTTGTCATCTGTTACAAGAGAAGATGGAGATGGTCTTGAAGTTGCCATGTTGTATCCTATCCAAGAAATGACTCCAAGAATTCCTCCCACTGCCATCAATACTGAGAGCTGTAGTACAATAGGACTCCATTCAGAGAGCATCAGAAGATACGCGTAAAGAAAAAACCCTACAATTGCTAAGACAAAGATCATAATTCCAATATTTCGTTGTCTTGTCATAAGCTAGAGTCTTTTTCTGACTTATTTATTTTAATCTAGTAAGCGAACTCAATTGCCATAAGATATGCATCTTCGCCATCACGATAGTAGGCTTTTAGTCTCTGTTTTATTACAAATCCGAGTTTTTCATACAATTTTACGGCTTCATTGTTACTACATCTCACTTCAAGATAGAGCTCATCACATTTTTTCAATTTTACTCCTGCAATAGACTCTTGAACTAGACCTTCTCCAATTCCTTTGCGTCTATGATCTGGTAAGACTGCTACTGATACAACATGACCTTTTTTTACAAATCCAAGTTTTTTGAAGTTTGAAAAGCCATATTCAATTTTACACATGATATATCCAACAAGTCTCTTGTCTACCTCAGCTACTAGAAATGCTTCAGGTAATTCAGTAAGTAGACTTTCATAGAAATAGTCAGAATAATGTTCTGGTAATGTTTTCAGGTTTATCTCCATAGTTGAAATTAAATCAGATAGATCGCATCTTCTAACGACACAGTTTCCAATTTCTCTTAATGCTACCTGCATCCTGATCATACTGGAATTATTAATTATTTAACTTTAAGCAAATAAGGGAAATAATTAAAGCCAGCCAAGGATGCATATCTGAACATATCAACTCTTGACGAAGTTCTATCTGATGTTTCCTCATATTTTACCATAGTAGGATTCAATCAAAGTCCAACTATACTACAGATCGAGATTTTGGGAAATAATGTATCTGAGAAATTCCCTCAACTGGTTCGAAATATGGAATCAAAGAATATGATAGTCAGATTAGAATCAAATTTTGGGAAAACATTTTTACTGATTTCAAGATTTATGCCTCCAAAGTCACGACGTTCTTGGATTCCAAGAGCATTGTTTATCGCAACAATAATAACTGTAATGATTGATGGTTACTATCGAGCCATCAGTACAAATTCAATTGTGAAAGGAGATGACCCATTATACATTGCAGTTCTATACACCATCTCCTTACTTGGAATACTTGGAATTCATGAACTTGGTCACATGATTGCATCAAAGAAACACAAACTCAAGATTAGCTGGCCTTATTTTATTCCAGGAATTCCCATACTGGGTTTCATACCAACTTTTGGAGCTCTCATAATGTCTCGCGGATTAATTGTAAATAGAAACATACTTTTTGACATTGGTATTTCTGGTCCCATAGCAGGCCTTATTGTAGCAATAATTGTTTCTACATATGGGGCATACATATCTCCAATGGTACCAAGTTCACAAGCCCATGAACTTTTACAAAATTCAGGTCTTATGGAATTACATTCTAGCATACTAATGGATGCAACAATTTCCCTTGTTGGAAAACATGTTCCCAATCAAGAACTTGTAATGTCACCAGTTTTGTTAGCTGCGTGGTTTGGATTTCTCATAACATTTCTTAATCTTTTGCCAGCATGGCAACTTGATGGCGGTCACATAGCTAGAGCAACCTTTGGCGTTAAATGGCACAGAATTTTGACATATGCAAGTATAGGAATACTATTTTCTACAGGATATTACATAATGGCATTATTTGTTTTGATGTTTAGTATGAGAAGTCAGGATGTAAAACCATTAGATGATATTTCACCATTATCTAAAAAAAGAAAAAGAATGTTTGCACTAGTTATTACACTTGCGTTTCTTTGTGCACCATTACCATTTTCCATTTTTACCTAAGTAATACATGTGAGCCGTCAGGAACAATTACGACTTTTTGTCGATCACCATATGTTTTAAGAACATAATCAATGGCTTGTTTTGCTCCACTAAATGGAATCATTCCAAGTTTATCTTTAGTGAAAAGATGTGGTAAAATTGATACAATACCTATTCCAAATTTTTTGTGCATCTCTGTTAGAAATAGAAGATCGTCCATTCCCTCTATGTACTTGGAAGGATTTTTTAGTCGATCTAGGCTCATTCTGCCTTCTACATACTGCTGGATTGCTTCAGAACCTAACCCATGTTTACACTCTGCAAGAAGAATTACCAATCCTTCTTCCTTTATAGCATTTGAGCAATTCCAAATGCTTGACAGAGATCTGCTCAATGTTTCATTGCTTGATTCTTTTCCAGTGCTGACAATTCCCACTCTATGTTTTTCAGTCTGTTGTATTGCAATAGATGATAATGATGTTGAGAGTAAAGAAGTCGATGATGGATGGCCAGTTGCGATATCAACTACTCCCGTTTGATTTGCTACAATTTCTATAGCAGATATTTCAAATCCATCAGTAAATTTTTTTGCTACATCCATAGTTTTTAATTCATAGCCAGGAAGAGGAAGATTTCCCTCCCTTTTCTCATATGCCTCAAGCATATTGTCTTTGCCAAATCTTCGTAATAATTTAGTAGAGATGTTATTGTATCCAAACAAAGCATCAAATTCCATCTCACCAATAAAAATAAGATTTGCATTAGAAAATTGAGATGCGTTAAATTCTGATATAGATATCGTGGGATCAGAAAAAATATTTTTTAGAGAATGTAAGTTTGATTTATCTACCAAGAATTTAGGTTTTGGAAAAGATTTCTTTGTACAAATATCCAACAAAACTGAGATAACTTTTTGAATAGTTTTAGAATGCTCCATAATAACAAATTCTGTAGGTTTTGACATGTCAAGAGATTCCAATTTCGTTGCAATCTCTGAATCACTCAAGTTTACACCTCCAGGAACTAGCTGTTTTTCCAGATTCTCTGCCTTTACATCAAGAACTACGTCTGTAGGTCCATAACTGAGCCAAATTTCAGGCATACCATACCGATGGGACAGTTAAAATAAATCTAGTTCGGTAAATTTTGCTGTGGATTTTGTCAAAGAATTTGCGATATTTTTGCAAGAAAGCGGCGCAATCAAATTTGGAAATTTCAAGCTTTCTAGTGGAAAAGAAAGCGCGTATTATGTAGATCTGAGACTAGTACCAAGTTTCCCACACCAATTTAGAAAGATGGTAAAATCTCTTCAAAACTTGATATCAGAGAAAATAGGTTTAGATAATTTTGATTATATCGCATCAGTTCCAACTTCAGGGCTTGTAATAGCATCTGCGTTGGCTATAGAAACTGTAAAGCCCCTAATTTACATCAGACAAAAGCCAAAGGACTATGGTACTGGTAGCCTCATAGAAGGAAAGATACCCATAGGATCTAAAGTAGTTCTAGTAGATGATGTTGGAACGACAGGTCATTCATTACTTAATGCTGTCAAGGTTCTAAAAGATGCCAAAATAGCAGTAGATTCTGCATTTATCATAGTCAATAGGCTTGAAGGTGCAAGGGAAAACTTGGAAAAAGAGAAAGTAAAACTGTATGAGATTACAGACATACTTGCAATTTCTAATGCTTTGTACGCTGAAAAAATTCTCGATGAACAAACTTTGAATAGAATTAAAAAACAGATGAATACAATATAACTTCTAACAGATTTTCTAAATTAGCTATCATATATCATTAGTTCTTTTTCTTCTAAAAGTGTATGCAGATTATTTACTGATCTGTAAACATCAGACTCTTTTTTTGCACCAGTACATACAAGTTTGCCAGACGCAAATAGTAGTAGTACAGTTTTAGGATCAATCATTCTATGTATTAATCCTGGAAATTGCTCTGGTTCATACATACTTCTTGGAAGACTTCTAGCAGCTTGTTCCAAATGTATTTTCCCACCAAGATTAGCAGATGCAACCATATTCTGGATTGTAATTACCGCATCTTTTTTTATTTTAATTCCACCTTTTCTTAATTTTTGAACAACAGTTCTTACTGCAGCAATTGATTGTTCTTCTGATTTTGCTCCAGTACAAACCATTTTTCCAGAACTAAAAATCAATGTTGCAGTTTTGGGCGACTTTATTCTAAACACTAACCCAGGAAATTGTTCAGGGTGATATTCAACATCAGGAAATGTTTGAGTTATAACATTAAGATCAATTTTTTGATCAACAGAAGCTGAAGCCACAACATTTTCTATACTTACAATAGGTTTTGTTTGCGGCATTTTCGTGGATATATATGCACTTTATATATACGCTATAACATTTCTTGAAGACATTCTGTGTCAAATTTATCAAATTATTTCTAAGAGAGAGGCAGCTCAGACAAATGCCTTTACATCATCAGTTCAGTTATAACTCTGATTCTTCATTGCAGCCAAATGAAGATAATTTACTGCTTATTTTAAAATTAGTATATTAAAATGAAAATTTAGAAAATCACGATTATCGCTTGTTCTAGATCAGCATTTCACCAAAGAGGAAAAATGGTCATAATAGATACAGTATAACAACAAAAGGAACTAAATAGTGGGCCCAAAGGGCTTCGATCCCTTGGCTCACCGGTTATGAGCCGGTTACTCTACCAAGCTGAGTTATGGGCCCTACGAAAGAGCAAATTGAGATGCGCTATAAAATAGTATAGAGTTAGCAGTATGCATCGTAACAGCTATCAAGCAATAGATTTTGAGCTGCTAAGGATCTGTTGGCTGTTTCTACCAAATCATCCTCTTGTGACGCAGAAGTTTTTTCCAAGATTTTTCGCCAAAGAGCTGCATGTCTTATGTCAGCTTCTGCATGAAGTCTGAAATATTCTATTGCATCATCTTCTGACAAATCATAGAATTTTCTCAATCCATCTATCTTTGATAAACTAATTTTTGGAATTTCTTGTTCTAATGCATACATTGCAGCAGCTCCACCCTCAAAGGAATTCATAAGACATGAAAGATTTGAAATGGCTTGTTTTGTTTTATCAAGACCAGCATAATTTCTTAGTTCATTTTGTGATACACCTAGTGCACTCGCAAATTTTACCCATGGTTCTATATGCTCAGATTCTTCATCTCTATTTGAAGCAATTTTGCTCTGAATTTCAGATGGGCTTTTCACCATAACTTTGTCTACAAATGAGGGAACTGCTTTTACTAATTGAAAGTATTCTTTTGAATAACCACTAAGAGATTCCATTGATAATTTACCTTCGCTCCACATGACATAGAATTTGTGCTTTAACAAACTCTGCTCTTCAATCATATTGTCAATTCTTTGAATAAGAGAACTCATAGCTATTATCCAATTCGGGTAATAAAAAAATCTTTTGAATGGCTGCAAAAGGATTTTATGGATAACAATTAGGATGCAAATTGGGCTCCAGTGGTGTAGACCGGTCAAGCATGGGGGACTTTCAATCCTCCGACCCGGGTTCAAATTCTCAATGATGAAAATCCCGGCTGGAGCACCACTCTCAAAAGCATTAATATTCTAACCGTGATCTACAGTTGCTAGTGTAATTCTTGGATAGAAAGAATTTCGAGATAAATCCACTCATAAAAGACTTTGAAAGCTACATCAGTAAGGTCGATGATGCAATCAAGCAAGAATTAGAATTGTATTCTGCCTCAGAATTCTTTGAACCATTACAGTATGCCTTGGAAGGAGGAAAGAGGATACGACCTTTGATTCTCATTCTAGCAGCAGAAAGCATTGGAAAATGTGATGAAAATGCATATACCGCATCATGTGCTGTGGAATTTTTACATACAGAATCTGTGATTCATGATGACATAATTGATAATGAAATTCTAAGAAGGAGAAAAGATCCTTTTCACATAAAATATGGATACAATACAAGCATAATAACTGGCGATTTCGTTCTTGGTCTGATTTTAAACATATCATCTCGTCTAGATAATGCAAGGATGGCAAGAGAGCTTGCAATTACTGCAATGATGATGAGTGAGGGAGAAATGCTTGAAACTAGACTAGAGACAAGCGATGATGTAACTTTTGATGATTACGTAAAGGTCATGGAATACAAAACTGCTACTGCATTTGAAGCAGCTGCAAAGATTGGAGCAATATTAGGTGGAGGTAATGAAGAACAAATCATGGCATTTGCAGAATATGGTAAGAACATGGGGATCGCATATCAGATCAGAGATGATTTACAAGATTGGAATAACGAAGATAAATTATTCAACATATTGATTAAGAAAAGTTCTGATCCGCGTATTGTATTTGATCGCATGGATGAAATGCTAAAGAATTATGCCAGTAAAGCAAAGTCGGCGTTAAGAAAAATTAACGACAGTCCTGCAAGAATGAGATTGGAAAGTCTTCTAGACTTTACTATGCTTAGTGTATAGCTGGGAATCCGCTTAGAATAGGAACAGCTGATTTTGCAAATTGTATAACTGGATCTGGATATATTCCGATTCCTACAATGAAGATTATTGAGAATATCATAACTGCGATTATTGATCTTGGTTCTTTTAGTCTCTTGTTTGATTCTCCTTCCTCAAAGTACATCTTTCTTATTATCCAACCATAGTAAGCAAGTGAGAGCGCACTGTTAAGAACTCCTGCCACGGCCAAATATGGAGCCCATGATAAAGTATGACCTGCATCTATTGCTGATCCAAATAACATTAGTTTACTCCAAAATCCATTAAGAGGTGGTACACCAGCTAACGCAAGTAATGAAATCGTAAGACCAAGTGCGGTAATAGGCATTCTTTTGCCAAGACCTTTTATTTTCTCAATATGAGTTACACCAAGAGTTGTAACTATTCCTGCAACAGCAATGAATGCAGCAGCCTTCATTACAGAGTGATTCAAGATGTGGAATAACGAGGCTTGAATTCCAATTGGTGAAATAGGTGCTACACTAAGACCGATCAGAATGTATCCGGCTTGACCAATACTGGAATATGCAAGCATTCTTGTGAGGTTTCTCTGTTTTATTGCAGCCAAATTTCCTACGGTCATAGTCACTATAGCAATAATGGCAAGTGCAAATGCCCAGTGAAGATTTAGTGCTATTGCACCCATAATTATCACCCTTAACACTGCTGCAAAGCCAGCTTTCTTTGTACCAGCTGCAAGCAATGCAGCAATTGTAGGTGGAGCTCCTTCGTATGTATCAGGCAACCACATGTGGAATGGAACTAGACCAATTTTGAATCCAAAGCCAGCTATGAACATACCTACAGCTAAAATTGCAAGCGGTACCATGTCAGGACTGAGTTTTGAAAATCCTGTAATTACTTGTTCAATGTTAGTAGAACCTGTTAGACCATATGCAATCGAGATTCCATAAATTATTATTCCAGATGATAAAGCTCCAAACAAAAAGTACTTGATTGCTGCTTCATTTGATGAAGGATCCTTTTTGAGATATCCCGCCAAGACATATGTTGGAATGCTCATGAGTTCCCATGCTACGAACAACATAACTAAATCAGTAGAGTATGCAATCAGTATCATTCCAATTGATGAAAGTAAAATTAGTGAATAGTATACAGCAGGATTTGCTCTTCCTCTCATGTAGTTAAATGAGCCAACTGTTGTCATTATTCCAACAATTAGCATCGCTATTGCAAAGAATGATCCAAATCTGTCATCAACAAGAACATTCTGTGAAAATATTGCAGATGGTGTAACGTTCTTGGCAAGTATTTGATAGATTACAACTCCAATTGCAGATAATAGCGCTCCAAAAGTTATAGCTCCGTAAAGTGAGGAACCTTTTTCTTTTCTTGCTACACTGATTACTGGAATTATTACTCCAACTGCTCCAAGTATTAGAGTTAACAAAATTGGTGTTGATGTGAATTCTATCATTTTCTATCTCCTAAATTAACAATAGGAATACTACTACGAGTATACCTACTCCAAAAATGTAAAGATATGATTGTGAAACTCCTGTTTGTGTTGCTTGCATTATTCTTGCACCGCCAGCCATAGTTTTTTCTGGGATCACATTGAATCCTTCCAATACAAAATTCTCAAAGTATTTGTAAATACCTCTGGCAACGTATAATGGGCCCACTACAAATGTCCAGTAGATCAATGCGTTAAGGTACCATCTGTTTAAGAAGAATTTGTGAATAGCATAGAAGAATATGTTTGAATTTACAAATTTTACAGGATCTGCAAATCTTCCAATATAGAAAATATATCCTAGTACAAAACCAATCGCAAATGCAGACAGCGATGCCGTAAGAGCTATGGGATTAACGCCTTGTAGGAGTCCACCAAGTATTGATTGAGATTCTGTTGCGACTGTTCCCACATCAGATTTTATTCCAAATGTTGTTCCCAAGTAATTAACAAAGAGATCATGAATTTGGTGCTCAAATGCAAGACCCATTACACCTACTGCAATTGTTAACACAGCAAGTATTCCATATGGAACCCACATTGAAGGACTAGCTTCATGTATGTGATGTCCCTCTTTTTCCATTTCTTCAACATGTTTACTCTTATTTCCAAAGAAGACCAATCCTATCATTCTAGTCGTATAGAACGCAGTAATTACTGCAGTAATAACTGCTATTGCAAATAGTGGTAGAGCCCAAGTATTTCCAGATTCATAAATTGCCCCAAAGATGGCATCCTTACTCCAGAAACCAGTAGTGATAAACGGAGCGCCCATTAATCCAAGACCTGCAGCCCACATGAAGGCATATGTTTTTTTCATGTATTTTCTAAGACCTCCCATGTCAGTCATGAATCTAGAACCTACAATATGGAGAATGGAACCAGCTGCCATGAACAATGATGCCTTGAACATGGCGTGTGAAATCAAATGGAAGAATCCTGCAGTATAACCATCAACAAATTGTCTTGAAAGACCTGCAACACCAAGTGCCATCATCATATAGCCTATCTGCGAGCCAGTGGAATATGCAAGAACTTTCTTTATTTCAGGATGTACCATTCCTTGAGTAGCTAGAAGAAGTGCAGTTATTGCTCCAACCCAGGCAATTATCTCAAAGAATTGATCCATGTTAATTCCAATTGCTGCTAATGCAAAGAATAGAGGAGCCAATCGTGCTACTAAAAATACACCAGCCTTTACCATTGTGGCAGCATGAATTAATGCTGATACTGCTGTAGGTCCTGTCATTGCCTCAAGTAACCACTCGTTTAATGGGAATTGTGCAGACTTTCCTATCGCACCGCCAAATAGCAAAACTGCAGCTGGAATTAGCAAGTGTTGTGCGGCCATGGTAGTAGCCCAACTAGTATTTGCAGTTAATTCTCTAAATCCAAAAGTTCCTGCAAATGCAAAGATTAGAAACATTCCTGCTAGCATCATGACATCACCAACTTTTGTCATGATGAATGCCTTTATTCCTGAATGAGTAGGAGAATAGTAATCCATTAGACCAAGTACATGTCGTCCTTCAATTCCAACATGATCCTTCTTCTTGTCTTTATACCAAAATCCTACCAATGCATATGATGCTAGACCTACTCCTTCCCAACCGAAGAAAAGTTGTAAGAAATTATCAGATAAAACAATAAGCTGCATAGAGCCCAAGAAGAATGCCATCCAGAAGAAGAATCTAGTAAGGTCTTTGTCTCCTTTCATGTAACCAGTACTATAGACAAAGATCAAAAATGAAATCCATCCAACAACATTACTCATTATGACTGCTAGTGGATCCGCAAGTACTCCTGCCTTGATTCCAATTGATGATATCCAAGGAATTTGGTTGTGAATTTCGTGATTACCAAGAGCTCCTGGAAGAAGAGTTAAAGCTGAAACTGCACTTGCTAAAGCAAATGCTACAGCTACCCATCCTGTTGAACGCTTTGATACTTTTCCAAAAGCTGGAATTATCAGAGCTGCAGCAAAGGGCAATATCCAGATTCCCCATACTCTTAATGCGCTTAATCCAAAACCAAGATCAAAAGGTAAAATAGACATTTTCTAAACTCCTACCAGTCCTTTCATGAAAGGAATTATTTGATTAAAGAATATGTCTGGATATATTCCAATAACGACACTAAATCCTGCCAAGACCATCATTGGACCTGTAACATACCAATTTGCTTCTTTTGTATTCTCTAGATTTTCTGGAAGTTTTCCAAAGAAAACTCGTTTTATCATCCATAGTATGTATGCCATTGTGATAACAGTTGCAACCAAACCTAAACCAAATGTAACCATTCTAATCATAGAGCCCTGTTGAATCGCAGTTTGAAGTGCACCATAGAACATGGTCCATTCTGCCATGAATCCACTAGTTGGTGGAATTCCCATTAGAGTAAGTGCTCCAATCGTTGCACAAACTGCAGTTATCGGCATTTTTCCTGCAAGACCTCCCATCTTTGTGAGGCTACGAGTTTTGACTTGCAAAATTATTGCACCTACCATCATGAATAAAATTACTTTACCTAAACTATGAGAAACAAACATCATTTCAGAACCAGAAAGTCCAAGTACGGAAACAGTACCAATTCCAAACATAATGTAACCCATTTGACTTATACTAGAATAAGCAAACAGCTTTCTAATGTCGTCTTGCACTAGTGCCATTATTCCACCGTAGATCATTGTTACCAACCCCCAAATGTTTAGAGCTAGGGCAAGATGCTCATATTGCCCAGGCATTAGCATTATTATCAGTCTAAAGAATCCATATGCTCCAACTCCAAGCATTGCTCCAGAAGATAATGCGTTAAGTGGTGTTGGTGAAGACCGATAAACATGTGGAAGCCACATGTGCACTACAAATGCTGCCATTTTTACTGCAAGACCTACAATTATCGCAACAGCTGCAAGACCTAAAACATGTGGCGGTATGCCATGTGCTTTGATATCAGCATAGTTGAAGCTGCCAACACTTAGACCAATTGAAAGAAAACCAAGTAAAAGAATTACAGCCCCTACATGAGTCCAGAAAAGGAACAGTAATGCAACTCTTCTCCTTGATTCATACCCCCATATTGCTAACATGAAGAATGCTGGAATTAGCATCAACTCAAAGAAGACATAGAATTCTATTAGATTAGTTGCAAGGATAGTTCCAAGCATTCCCATCGCCATGACAAGAAAGAGAGCATAGTATGCTCCAATCTGATGATTGAGATGTTCTTTCAGAGAAGAAGATTCTATCACTTCAGTACCACCTCCCACCAAATGTTTTTCAGAACTTACTCGTTCTTCATACATTGTGGTAATTCTTGAGACCATGTAAGGTTTTGAAAATAGTACAAGTACTGTAGATATAACATAAATTATAATTGCAAATGGAGAGGCAAGACCATCAATTAACAATCCAAATTCACCAAATAATTGAGTCCACTTGTAGTGTTCTTCATAACTTCCTGAAAGTGCAGGAGCAATGACTAGTACAGTGCAATACAACAATAATCCAAAAGTAAACCAAGTTGCAACAGTAGGTCCAGATTTTCGTCCCAAGTAATATGCTACCGGAGAAAGTAGTAGAGGTAAGAAAAGAGCCTGTAATAATACGAATTGCATTATCCTTTCAAGCTCCTAAAGTCTGCAATGTCAATGTTTCTGTACATTCTATATGCCACAATTATCAGTGCCAATCCAACTGCAACTTCTGCAGCTGCTATTGCAATAGAAAATAGTGCCAATGTTTGTCCCTGACTATTTGGTATATATCTAGAAAATGCAACCAAATTGAGATTGGCCGAATTGATAATCATTTCTATACCAAAAAGCATACGGATTGCATTTCTCTTTACAGCCATTCCATAGATTCCAATGGCAAGAAGTGCCACTGAAACTAAAATAAAATCAATCAGCGCGTTGGTCATCTATAACATCCTCCCTTCTTGCAAGTGTCATTGCTCCAGTAATTGATGAAGCCAAAATTAGTGCCATAACGATTAATGCAGGTGAATAATATGTTAGAAAGTCTTCTCCTATCTTTTTGTAATCTATCATAGGTGAATTGGTATCCATTGATTTTAGTCCAGAACCAATGATTATTGTTCCTATGCCTAGCATAAGTGCAAGCATTAATCCAATGCCTGCATATCTTCGGCGCTTATCTTCGACTTTATTGAAGATAAGCTCACGTCGCACTAGCATAACTGTAAATAATATTAGAACTGCGATGGAACCTACATAAACTGAAAGTTGAAACATTGCTACAAACGGTGCATCCAAAAGCAGAAAGAATCCTGCTACTCCAGATAATGCTATCATCAATGCAATTGAACCATATATCAGAGATCGTACCTCAAGTGCCACAATAGCAGCACCAATTGTTATGACAGATAGAGCTAGAAATACTGAATCAACCATGTGAAGCACCCCTGTCACTTATTTTTATTTCAACATCTTGTGAAATATTTGGTTTTATAGCAAGCTGAGCAGGGGTGTAAATTAGAGCAGATTTGGAAAACGAAGAAAGCTCATAGTCGTTTGTCATGTATAGTGCATAAAACGGACAAGCATCTACACACAGTCCACAGAATACACACTTGCCGTAATCTATCTGTGGCATTATTGCTTTCTTGTTATGCTTCCACGTTTCAGCTACTTTGACCATACTTATGGCCTCTGCTATCCCCTCACATGCTACAGAACAAAGCTGACAACCAGTACAATTTTCATGGAACAATATGTGTCGACCTCTTAATCCAGCTATTCCCACTCCGGTCTCTGGATTGAATTGAAATCCATCGCCTACAAATTTTAATTTCTGCTCAGGATATCGTAAAGTGAATCTCTTTACTGCAAGATGTTTAACTCCAGAATTTAATGCGCGGATTATTCCTATAACATTACTCATTGTAACAATCCTCCAGGTCCCAAGACACCTGCGTATAGCAATCCGAGAGCTATAAAGATGTTAATGAAGGCAAGACCGATTAGTTTGTACCAACCAGTGTGTAATGCTATATCCATTCTAACTCTTGGGAAAACTCCACGAGGTAGTAGAATCAAGAGTATAACTCCAACAGTCTTAATCACAAACCACAGTGTACCATTGAGCATTTGTTGATCAAAGAGTGGCAATCCAGGGAATTTGGCAGTTACAGGACCAATTGTAATTCCGTTAGTTATGATATCCTGTGGGAATGGTGGCCAAACCATCGGACCGTTCCAACCACCAAGGAACAATACAACAAACAATCCCGCAAATGCATATAATTTTAGATAAGTTCCAAGCTGAATTAATCCATACATCATTCCAGAGAACTCTGTTAACCATCCTGCAACAATTTCACTTTCTGCTTCTGGAAGATCAAATGGAATTCTTTCAAGTTCTGCAAAGATTGTAATGAAAAAGACTATAGCTCCAATCGGTACAAAAGTGATCCACCAAAAGTGCTGTTGTGATTCAACAATCTGTGAAAGATTTAGACTTCCAGAGAGTATTACTACGCCAAGAAGTGATAAAATTAATGGAATTTCAAAAGCAACCATTTGGTGTAGGGCTCTAAGACCACCAATGAATGTCCACTTACTATTTGCCGCCCATGCTGTTAGTACCGCAATTATTGGAAAGAAACCAATGACTGCAAACACTGCTAAAAGACCAACATTAGGATTTGCAACTACCCAACCCGGAGCAACTGGAATCAGAGAAACAAAGGCACCTGCTGCACCGACAAACAATAGTGGACCCATCCAGAAAATTGGTTTGTCTGCTTTTGCAGGTATTATGATCTCTTTACTCATTAGCTTAAAACCATCACCCATTAGTTGTAGAATTCCTTCTATTTTTCCACAATAAAGTGGTCCTACTCTAAGCTGTATTTTTGCAAGGAACTTTCTTTCTACAAATATTGTTGCAGCTGCAAGTAGAGCTGCAAATCCAAATCCTGGAAATACCATTACTCTAAAAATAGTTGTATGAATGAAATTTTTGACAATTGGAAGAGTACGTGATGGATCAGCCATCCAAGTCATTGAAAGATATGGCGTCATGAGTTGACCGTTGATTATTGGAAGCTTGATGTAAAATAATATGATAAAGACTATTGGTAATCCAACTAGACTAAAGATCAGAAGTACCCAGAATATTAAATCAAATAGAGAAGCAATGAATCTACTTAATCTAAACTGCGGTGCGATAGTTGACATTTATCGATCTGCCTCCACAGGCCAATAATTAAGACCCCAGTAGACTGCTGGCATGTTACCTAATTTTTCTCCTTTCAATAAATACGGCATACAGATTAAGTTTCTAAATGAGCCAACGCTTATCTTCACTCTATAAGGCTCTGGTCTGTTGTTAGATACAATGTAATATCCAATTGCTCCTCTACCAGACTCTACTCTACGATAAACTTCATCATTGCCGCCTTTTGGATTTGGTTTTAGTTTTGTACGTACAGAACCGGACTTTGGCATCTTTTTTAATGCGTCTTTAATTATTCTGCAACTTTCAAACATCTCAAGATAAGGTATACGAGATCTAGCATAGGAATCACCTTCTTTCATTACCACTGTTTGAAAGTCTAGATTTTCATAGACATCATATGGTTCTTTTTTTCTTACATCAAAATCAACACCGGATGCTCGCAGTACTGATCCAGTTGTACCAAGTCTGATAGCATCTGTTCTTGATAATATTCCACTACCTTCTGTTCTTGCTTTCAAGAGAGGATTCTGATAAAAAATATCTTCGTACTCTTTCAGTCTTTTCTCAAAATATGCAACTTGTCTTAAGCATCGTTCTTCAAAATTAGATGGTAAATCATTTCGTACTCCTCCAGGTACTAGATATGCATGAGTTACTCTTGCACCAGACATTGCTTCTAAAAGATCAATGAAAAGTTCTCTATCACCTGCAGGCCACATAAACATTGTAGAATGACCTAAGAATATTCCATAGATAGCCAACCAGTATAAGATGTAAACACAACGATTCAGTTCTGCGGCAATGACTCGAATGTATTTTGCTCTTTCTGGAACTTCAATTCCCAATAATTCTTCCACTCCAAGACAATACGGATACAAGATATTAGAAGAGTCGTGGATTACAGGTCTTTCAAGGTGAGGAATATTTTGAATATAATTTCTATATTCAGCCATTTTTTCTTCTCCTCGATGTACATAACCTGGATCAGGATCACATGAAACAATGTAATCACCGTCAACTTTGATAATTAGTCTCATATGTCCAGAACCTGGATGTTGAGGTCCTACGTTTAGTGTCATTATTTTGTCATCCACAGTTTCAAGATGCATTCCTGGAGGTAGTTGTGTTGTCATTTTATCTTCCCTTTATCTTGAAATCTTTTCTAAATGGTGGTATATCTGCCCAATCTTCTGGGAGAAGTAATCTTCGCATATCAGGATGGCCTTCAAAATAAACACCAAACATTTCAAAACATTCTCTTTCGTGAAACTCTACACTATAGAATACATCTCGTAATGATGGCATTCTAGTTGTATCTGAACCTGGATTTGGAATGTCTTCTCTTGGAACTCGGGTTGCAAGTGCAAAAATTTGTCGTCCAAGTTTTTCATCAGTATAAGATCCCAAGTGATATACAACTTCGATTTCACGTGAATCAGGATAGTCAACTCCAGATACGGACTCGGCATGGTCGTATCTTAGTTCGTCTCGAATAAATTTAGCAACATCTACAATGTTTTCTCTTTTAGTAGTTACCCTAATTCTATCAGATCGAATATAGTCTATATGTATTGCATCGCCAAATTTTGAAGAAATTTTATCTGCCATAGATTTTTCAAATTCAGGAATAGGTTTTGGTTTAGTAGGAACGTCTGGAGATAAGTCAAGTCCTTTTGTTTCATAAAATTTTATTGCTTCATCTTTTGACATGGAATCTGGTCTTGATGTATCATCAGAATTAGCAGAGTGCTCTTCCGTAGTATCTTTAACTTCGTCCTTTTCAGTTCCAGAGCTCATGGCTATTTAGCCTTCATCCGTTTTATTTTTTCTTGAAGCAACATACATCCCTGAATTAGTGTTTCTGGTCTAGGTGGACAACCTGGAACATAAACATCAACAGGAAGAATTCCATCGATTCCGGGCAGTACATTATATGAGTCAAAGTATAATCCTCCAGTTATTGCACATGCTCCCATTGCTATAACATATTTTGGATCAGGCATCTGATCATATACCATTCTCAGTCTAGGAGCCATCTTTCTGGTAATTGTTCCCATGACAACAATAAGATCACATTGTCTCAGAGAACCAAATGCTTCGATGATACCAAATCTTTCAACATCATAACGAGGACTTGATGCAGCACCAAATTCTACACTACAGCATGCAGTCTCAAGATGAACTGGCCATAGAGAGTAAATTCTGCCCCAGTTTATAGCCATATCAAATGGTTTTCCCACTGCTCTGATAAGGACATCACCAAGCTTTCCAATTAAAACATTAGTTGCATGTGGTGCTGTATCTGGATTAAGTAATTCTTTAAGCATTATTCTTCCCCATCCGGAATCGTTCCCACATTCGATTTAAAAGTTACCAAATGTCTCGCCTCCCTGCCTGATATAGTGCAAAGGCAAAAGCTGCAAATATTATTGCAAGAAATCCTATAATTGGAAGAGTTTCAGACTTTGGCAAATTAAGAATACTGCTTCCCCAGGCATACAAAAAGATCGATGCTACATCAAATACAACAAACATCAAGACATAGGAGTAATACTGCATCATGAAATGAGTACGTCCTTCACCTTGTGGGACTTGGCCAGATTCCATTGGGAGGAATTTCACAGGATTTGGAGTACGTCTTGGCGCAATCATCCTAGAAAGAATCAAGGTCGGCCCTGTTCCTACTATTGCAAATATGAATAATAGTAAAATTGGGCTGAAACTACTAGCAGCTTCTCCTACCAAAGTAGCTAACAAGCCAGTCGCAGAGTATAAAAATCTATTCACATTATACGATCAAAATTTTTATTGCAAGCAAATTTTTCAACAATTTCTTTGAAATTAAGCAATATCTTCAATTTTCAATAACAATAGCTTTTAACCATTTTAAATTTCTAAAATGATTGATATATGTCAATAATGAAACTTCATTATGGTAAATGTAGGACAAAAGGCACCACCTTTTACTTTAGTGGATACAGAATTGAAAATGCGAAGCTTGGATGAATTTAAAGGGAATAAAGTAGTCCTTTCATTCTTTGTAGCTGCAAGTTCTCCTGTATGTACAAAAGAAATGTGTACCTTCAGAGATGAATGGAATCAGATATCAAAACTTGGTGCTCAAGTAATAGGAATTAGTAACGATGGTCCATTTGCAAATAAAGCATTTGCAGAAGCACAGCATCTCAATTTTCCTGTACTGGGAGACTACAAAAGTCAGACAATAAGAGATTATGATATTTTAATGCCTGACTTGTTGCACGTGAAAGGTTATGATGCAGCCAAGAGATCTGTGTTCATCGTAGATGCAAATGGAACAATAGTCTACAAATGGGTTTCAGATAATCCATTGATAGAGCCAAACTATCAAGAAATTATAGACTTTCTCAAAAAAGGAAATTAAATTCCTTTTAATTTATTTTTAAAAATATTTATTCAATCTCTGCGAGCACATCATTTTTTGCAACGGATGCACCCTGTTTCAATTTCATTGATTTTACAATACCATCTTTATGAGATTTTATTGATATTTGCATTTTCATAGATTCCAAGACACATACCACATCTCCTTTCTTGATATTATCTCCAGTAGCCACGTTTATTGATACAACTCTACCTGGAATTTGACTTTTGAGATTTATTTGAGAGTCTGCAGCTGAATCAGATCCAGAGTGTTTGTATACAATTTTGTCCATATCTGGACGTTTGTTGAATGTAAGCTTTACTCCATCGATAACTAGTGTTATTCGATTAGTACTATTTTCAAGATATTTTGTAATATGATAAACACTATCCAACATAAACTCAACTTTATCGTGAGTCATTGTAATTACTTTAAGGTCCCGTTCTTTTCCTTGGATTTTTAAGACAAATTCGTTATTACCAACTGACTTGACAATTTCTCCATCCAAGTTTTCATCTGTATTTTCTAGTTTGAATTTCATATCAATGCCTATCCACTTGTGTTTTCCATCTAACACTGTGTTCTTTATGCGATTTTATCCTGTTTTTGAGAAATTCTGAGTGTATCAAGGTTGCAGCTAATGCAGCTTCAGATTTACCTGATGCCTCTTTTTTCATATCATCACGTAGTCTGTCAAGAATTTTGAATCTATCAAGAAAGTCAGTTGATAAATCACCACTAATGAATTCCTTACTATTCAAAATAGTCTGGTATAACGGAATTGCAGTTTCAACTCCTTCGATGTAGAAATCAGATAATGCAAGTGTCATTCTCTGTCTTGCCTCTTCAAAGTTCTGTCCCCACGTGATAAGTTTGCCCATAAGTGAGTCATAATAAGGTGATACGGTACATCCAGGATAGAGATAAGTATCAACTCTAACTCCCGGACCTGAAGGAATATTGACGTCAAAGATTTTTCCTGTTGACGGAGCAAAGTCTAGGAATGTATCCTCTGCATTAATTCTACATTCTATGGAGCAGCCATTTACTTTGAGATCTTTTTGTTTGAAAGGAATTTCTTGTCCATTTGCAATATCAATTTGTAATTTTACAAGATCAAGTCCTGAAACTAATTCAGTTACAGGATGTTCAACTTGCAATCTGGCATTTATTTCTATAAAGTAGAAAGATCCGTCATCTAATCTTAGAAATTCAGCAGTTCCCGCATTATGATAATCTACAGCTACTGCAGCTTTTACTGCAATCTCTCCAATTTCATCACGTATCTTTTGATCAACAACTGGAGAGGGTGACATTTCTATAAGCTTTTGATGTCTTCTCTGGATAGAACATTCTCGTTCAAAAATATGTACTGCATTTCCATGTTTATCACGAGCTAGTTGAAATTCAATATGACGAATTTTTGGAAGGAATTTCTCAACAAATAGTGCAGACTTGCCAAATGCGGCTTTTGATTCTCCAGAAGCAATCTCAAAAGCTTCCCGTAGTTCTTTTTCATCATGTACTAGTCTGATTCCTCTACCTCCTCCTCCAAAAACTGACTTTAGTAAAACAGGATAACCAATACTATGAGCAACATCTAGTGCTTTCTCAACTTCTTCAACAATTCCCAAACTTCCTGGTACAGTTGGCACTTTAGCTTTTATCATCACATCCTTACATTCCATTTTATCACCACATAGTCTCATTGATTTTCCAGAAGGTCCAATGAAGTTGATCTTCTTTTTCTCACAAAGATCTGCAAATTCTGCATTTTCAGAAAGGAAACCATATCCTGGATGAATTGCATCAGCTCCAGAGATAATTGTAGTCTCTGCTATTTTTTCCATGTTAAGATAACTTTGTGAAGGAGATGCTGCACCAATGTGGTATGCTTCAGAAGCCATCTTGACATGCTTTGAATTTACATCTTCATCAGAATAAACTGCAACTGATTTTATTCCTAATGCATTACATGTCTTTATGACACGTATTGCAATTTCTCCCCTGTTTGCGATTAAAATTTTCTTGATCATATCATTCTAAAGATTAATGTTCCCATGCTTTCGCGGAATTCTTCTTTCTCTCTTATTTGCTAAAGCATCCAAGGCTCGTATTAATGCAGGCCGTGTTTCAGCAGGATCAATTACTGAATCAATAGTACCATAAGATGCAGCTACGTATGGATTAGCAAATTTTTCAGTGAAATTATCTACAAGTTGTTTTTTTAGTGCGGCAGAATCTTTTGCAGCATCAAGTTCTTTTCTATTCATAATTCTTACCGCTGCTTCAGAACCTAGTACAGCTATCTGTGCAGTTGGCCATGCATAATTCATATCTGTTCCCAAATTCTTGCTTGACATTGCGATGTAGGCTCCACCATAGGCTTTTCCTATGATTAGAGTTATCTTTGGAACCGTAGCCTCACAGTAAGCATACAAGAGTTTACTTCCGTGACGGATGATTCCAGCATGTTCCTGTTGTGTTCCAGGCATATATCCAGGAGTATCTACAAGAGTGATAATTGGAATATTATAGCAATCACAGAATCTGATGAATCTTGCGGCCTTGTTTGATGAATCAATATCCAAGGCCCCTGCAAGTACCATTGGTTGATTTGCAACAATTCCAATTGTTCTTCCATGCAGTCTGGCAAATCCAACTACTACATTTGCTGCAAATAATTCATGGATTTCAAAGAATACATGATTATCAACTATAGAACTTATGATTTCTTTCATATCATATGGTTGAAGAGGATTTTCTGGAATTATGTTTATGAGGTTATTGTCTAGCCTGTTTGGATCATCACCAGTTTCTACAATTGGCGGTTCTTCTGTGCTATTTTGAGGAATATATGATAAAAGTGTCTTGACAATATCCATGCATTGATATTCATTCTTTGCAACAAAGTGTGCAACACCACTATTCTTACCATGTGACATTGCACCACCAAGCTCATCAAAAGATACGTCTTCACCAAGAACTGTCTTGACAACCTCTGGACCTGTTACAAACATTGTAGCAATCTTGTCAGCCATTATCACAAAGTCAGTCATTGCAGGTGAATATACTGCACCTCCTGCGGATGGTCCTACACTAATGGTAATTTGAGGAACTACTCCAGACGCAAGTTGATTATGATAAAAAATACTTGCAAAACCATCAAGACTTAGAATTCCTTCTTGAATTCTTGCTCCACCTGAATCAGCTATTCCAATAATTGGAGAACCAACTTTTGTAGCATGCTCCATAACTTTTGTAATTTTCTTGGCGCCCATCTCACTAAGTGTTCCACCAAGAACCGTAAAATCATAAGCAAAAAGAAAAACTTGTTTTCCGTGTATAGTTCCATATCCTGTGATAACTCCATCTCCAAAGAATTTTTTGTCCTGCATATCAAATTCATAATAATGATGAGTTGTCATAGCATCAATTTCGTTAAAACTCCCTTCATCAAGAAGTAGGTCGATTCGCTCTCTTGCCGTTAGCTTGCCTTTATCATGTTGACCCTGAACTCTTTCTTCTCCACCACTTTGTTCTGCCTTATGTCTTTTATGTAAAAAATTTTTTATCTTTTCAGAATGCATGATTCGAATTAGAACTGTCTGCAACCTATATTAATTTAATCAGTTTTTACTTCTCGAATACCGTCTCGGCCACCCTTGGCGTTACGAAAAACATTCATGCCAATATGATAATTTTGCCATAGTCCCTCTACGACTTGAAGCGCTTCTCTTGCAGACTGTAATGTTTCTTGATCAGTCTGTGGATCGGCCTCTAATTTTGTAATCAGATTTTTCCTTTCCGTAAGAAGATCTTCCAATCCTACCTCATAGTTTGATTCCCCATGAAAGGCTGGATCTAATGGTGCTATCTTTGTTGTAGGCTTTGCCACTGATTTCTCAATCTTGAGGGTTAGATTTTAAGGTTTTACAGTATGTTTTGGGTCTAAATTGAACTTTCAATAGCTATAGAATCTTAGAAACAGTGTCCTTTAGATCACTTGCTGCCTTTTTGCCTTTGGTGTTTGTATTTACATTAACGTGTTCCACAAGATCCTGAATTATTATCTCCATTGTACTATCAAGAGCTGCTCTGACCGCAGTAATCTGCTGTACAATATCAGGATAGCCTTTTCCCTCATCAATCATCTTGCTAATGCCTTTAACATGCCCCTCTATTCTTGCCAATCTTTTCTTTACCTCAGGCAGTTTGTGATGAGTCATACGTTATTCTTCCTCCAACTTCGATATTTATCTAATTGGATGGTTTATCCAACCTCCAAACATCTAACTTTATCGAATCAAAATTGTGATGAATCATTAAAATCATCTTCACCGTACAACAAGAACGTAGATTCCAATAGCCATAATCACAAATCCTACCATTGAATCATTATATTTTTCTGGGATTTTTGCAAGTGTCTTTGCTAATCCTACAGTACCAAGCTGAACTAAAAGTAGAAGCGTACCGATGGAAGCAATCGCAAAGACAACTGACAACTCTAATGCAAAGTAAAATCCAGCTGATATTGCAGAGAGATAAATTGGAATTATGCTCGGGTCTGGAGAAAGTGCTGCCCCAAGAATTGCAAAATATCCTACTTTCGAGGTAAGTTTGCCAAATTTCTTTTCTTCATCATGTTCGTGTTCATGGTCATGATGATGTTGATGAGATGCACTCTTTCTTACTAGAGGCATGATTCCAACAACTAATCCTGTACCTACCATAACTAGTCCTATTCCAGTATCAAGATAGTATGAAATTAAATGAGAAAATACAAGTCCAATGACTACAACAATAAGTCCCATAGTAACAGAAAGAGCTACATGACCGATAGCAGTCACAAATGATACTCCGAAGAGCTTTTTTGGAGCCCATTTTTTGTTTCTTGCAAGAACGCAGAGTGTAAGCCAATGATCAGGGGCAGACATGTGTAGTATTCCCACTAGAGCAGCTCCAATTACATAAGCAAAAAGATTAGCCATGCAATTACTTGTTCCCTTGTACTGGGATGAAAATTAGTTCCTAAAAAGCATATCCTCCCACCTAGGATGGGGGATTCAAAGACCTATAACTTGAATGTTAAACATAATGAAGTTCATTTTTAGATAGAATAAACAATTACAAGCTAGTTTAAACTTCTGGGTTTACTTCTTTGTTCTAGTCATTTTGTAACTTTCAATTACAGTTACTACAAAAGCTGCTGCGAACAAACCCAATGGCATTGATAACCACATTGCCTGTCTGAAAAATGCAAGATTTACTGTTTCCGCTGTAAGTATACAAGCACTTTCCGCAGTAACTAAAATGTAAAGACTAGTCTTGATGATGTATTTTAGATTCGGTAACTTGTACAAATGTGGAATTATTTTCATTCCAATCCAACAATAGCTAAAAGTGTTCTTAAGATTCGAAACAAGACTGATATTGCTTCCTTGCTCTAGTGCAGAACAGCATGCACCCAATCCTTGTTTTGAACTGTATCTTCCCAATATAGTACAAAATGTAGTCAGACTTGCAAGACCATAACCTAGAGTGTATGACATTATAATTCCAAATAGATCATGATAGCCAAATAGTACAAACGATATGCCTTGTCCTACTTGAGAAGATAGGATACACAGAACTATAATCCCGACAGCAGAAGGGTATGATTTTTTGACTTGATTGAAGAAGAATGTAAATTTTTTTATTTGGGGAGTTGAATCACAACAACACGTTCCTGTAGTACAAAGCTTGCAGTTGGAATCCTCTGTGCATTTACAGTCAGTACATGAGCAGTTTAGCAACATATCACTATACTTGAAATTATGATTTAAGCAATTTCCAACAAATCACACTGTGTGAACTTCTAGATAGATAACAAATTTCCCTCGTAAAATAGGGATTACATTTTTAGTTCAATGTTAATTTTTCTTACTTAATGACTCATGTGTTGACTTGACTGAAAATTCATGAATTGTTGTATTGCATTAAGAAGTTGCGTATCATTAGTTGTCAAAATTAGGACAGAACCTCCATCAATATCTTTTATTGAATAATTAATCAAATTCTTTTTTGCAGTCATGATGTCTGTGCCTGGAACAATTTGAGCATGGATATAGAATGGTTTAGTGAAATTTCCCTGAGAAAATTCGTATTGAATGTCTTTTACATGGTTTTTTATTTCGTTTATCGTTTGTATATCACTCATGTTTGTTGACATTATCATAATTTCACCACCTGTTGTAGTAGACATGAAGTGATGATGAATCTTGGTTTGATTGAATCCCATTGCCATATTGCCACGTTCCAACATTGCAGTCTGGTTGAAGCCTTCTGTTGCATTGGTAGTTTGGTTAACTGTAGTCTTGTAACTGATAGGCAGAAAATATGCTACTGTAGCTATTATGGATATACCAACTATTACAATAATTGTTAGAATTTTCTTATTCAACAACATGTCTGATATTACATCAGGATATGAAATTACCCTACATCGTGTTATCTAAATTAGTTCAATACTCATAGTTTAACTTCTAGATTTAGCATAGGATATCGTTTCATTACAGAACTTTGATAGAGTGAAAAAGCATCTTTGGTGTCGCTACATTTCTTACAAATACACATCTGAGAGACTTTCATTAGATTACAATTATCTGCAAACTCACAATCAGGACAACCTGCTGGGCCTCCACAGACTATACACTTTAGTTGCAAAACTTCTGCGCATGCCTGATGTTTTACACCCAAGCCTTTGGCCCACAAAGCAACTTCATTGATTTCAATCTTTTTTTTACAGACTAGACATGTTCCAGGAAACTTCATAGGTATTGCGCGCCAGCTCATTTCATCATCTCCAATTCTTTTTGTACAATTTCATAATCTGCCTCGTTTAGATTCATTTCAAGAGATTTATTTTTTATACAAAAAAGAAGATATGGTAGATAGAAAGTTGAAAACACACTACGTGAAACGTGCATTTGTTTTGCAAGATTACTAGTTAGTCCTTTTATTGCTCTACCATCCCATCTAATTCTATTAAGAGTAGGCCATGGAAGATTAAATTGAGAATATTTTATTCCCGTCCCTTGTCTGTATAATTTCAACAATATGTTATCTAGATATCGTAAGAGTCTCCATTCTTGATGTCTCATTATTTTTCCGTATAACATATCAGCCTCAGAAAGTATTTCCAACATTTCTTTTAGGGTACCTTTTGGAAGCGTGCTTGTAATTACACTTGAATAAAATGCATTAATCTTCTCTCTAGGATCAATTCGTAGAGAATAGAGTATTACTTGAGCCTCTTCAGATGATTTTGCGTTAAAAAATGAGTTTATGGATTCTTCTACATTAGCAGTCAAATTGGATTTATCAAGTTGAGGTTCAAATCCACCTGCCAATGCTTGAGCAGAATTTAAAATTGACCTAATATCACCACGTGAATCTATAATCACTTTTATCATGCTACCAATTTTTATTGACGCATTTTCTCGCCTTAGAATTTCTTCAAGGTATAATCTCATTAACCTTGGAGGAAGAGGTCTGAGTTTTACGGTAGTGACAACTTTTTTTATGGATTTCATTTTGTCAGAAATATCAGAATTTGCTGCAAGAATTATTGGAACAGTTGGCTCTTTTAGTATGTCAATCAATGCTTCTACTCCACCAAAATCAGATCTTCCGTGTATTCCATCCACTTCATCAACGAAGATCATGGGGTTTCCAAGTAGATTTCGATTACCAAGAATAGGATTGAGAATTTCTTGAATTTTCTGCTTGTTTCTTACATCACTTGCATTCATGCTGATCAAGTCATAACCAAATTGTTTTGCACTCAGAATTGCCATAGTAGTTTTTCCAATTCCTGGAGGACCAACTAAAAGAAGAGGTTTTGTTCCCTTGATCCATTTTCCAATCCATTTTACAAAAGATTCCTTTGCTTCTTCATTTCCGACCATTTCAAGCAAATTCTTTGGCCTATACTTGTCAGACCACATCATTTCAAATCACTTTGGAATTTTTGATTCAAATTCTTTCCATTATTTTTCTTTTGAAAGTTGATTAAACCAATACAGATTGTAATGCTCTACTGTTAAAAAGAGAAATTCGAGAAAATCTTTATGTGAGAAATTTTCTGGCAATAGTTCCAAAGCAAGTCGTGCCTCACTTAGGTAAATATCACTTTTTTTCATTGTAAAATCAAATCCTTTTTGAACATCACCTGTGAGAAATGTGTAATATAGAGGCCAAGAAGGAACTTTAACAAATTTGTTCTTGATAGAATCTTCAATTTCATTTCCACATCCAACCGATTCTGCAGCTTTTGCCATTCCAAGATAGAATATTTCTCCAAGTGGGAATCTTGCAAGAGTCATATTTTTTCCCGCAGTTCCCATCACGGCTCTATATTTTTTATAGCATTGAATCATCTCTTCTTCGGATATGCTCTTAGGATTCATTTTTAATTTAAAATCAATATATTGTCCTATTCGTGCATCTTTGAAACCCCTCTCAAATTCTTCCAAAACTTCTTTGCCACCAACAGAAATCTTGTCTCTTGCAAGCTTCAAGATGTACGGATTCATCAGCTTATAGTCATCTAGAAATTCTACATCTTCATCTTTATCCATTATCCTATCCATTGGTTCGCTTAGATCAATTGCGATGATATGACCATCAATGATATCTGTTTTTTTCTTACTATCAATTACGTCCCCAAAATATTGAGCCGAAGCATCGTATAACGCACTAAAAACTGGAAATGTCATTTTAACAAAATTAGAATTTAGTATCCTTGAGACTCTATCTAGAAGAGTTTCATAGTTTTCTAGTCTCTTTTTGACCTCATCTATTTGTGATTTTTCCAGAATTATCTCCGTAGAGCCTACTTCTTTGGCAAATTTTTCTTGTGTTTCAAATGGATTAGGATCTGATTTGATCTCATTTAATAGATCTTCAGCAAATCTTTTGGTGAATTTTGGAAATTCATCCTCTGCTTCCTTTTTGTACTTGTCAAATAATCTATATCCTTTGCTTTTGAACAATGCCTGCTTGACTATGTCCTTGCCTGGTTTAGTGGACAGGAGCGCCTCTTTACTAAAAATAGAATCGTCTTTACTGCTCACACAATGGCACAACTTTTTTGCTATTTATGCATTCAGCCTACTTTTTATTACTTAAAATAAATTAGGACTTGGAAAAGAAAAACTTGTGAAAGTTATCGAAATTTTAGAAGAGGCTGCAAAGAGAGTATACAACAATGTAAAGGATCTTGCTGGAACAGAGGAATCTGGCACGGATCATGGACTAGGAGCAGGTGG
>JARLFW010000003.1 GCA_031296345.1 Nitrosotalea sp.
CTCTCCCTATACCAGAGAAATTAACAGAGCAGTAGAATTACTTGGTGGAAAAACAGAAGTTCTTGTTTTAGATCCTAGTAACTTGGATGATATATTACAAAACATAATTGAAGTAGGAAATAAAGTAGGAAAACAAGAAAAGGCAAGAGATTTTGTAGTACAGTTACAAAAGAGAATAGATTACATCAAAAATATTCCAAAAATATCAAGACCCAAAGTTGTTTGTATAGAATGGCTAGATCCACTGTTTACAGCCGGTCATTGGGTTCCTCAGATGGTAGAGATAGCAGGTGGTACAAATGGAATAAGCTCTACAGGAGATAAATCAAGAAGAATGGAGATTGACGAGATAGTAAAATTTGCCCCTGATATTCTAGTACTAATGCCATGTGGATTTGGTGTCAAGAGAACTATACTTGAATATGAAAAGTTACTTGAAAATAAAAATTGGAGTTCACTCAAAGCAGTAAAACAAGGTAAAGTCTATGCTGTAAATTCAAATGAATACTTTAGCAAACCAGGACCAAGAACTGTTGTAGGTCTTGAGATTTTGGCTAAAATAATTCATCCAGATACATTTCGAGATTTATCCATTCCAAAACAATCTATTCAAAAAATTGATCCCGAATAATAAAACGGTTGCATCCTCACAGGGTAGCTGTAATGAGGATGCAAGCTATGATGTTGATAATTATACCAAATTTGATTTATTTATCTAGGATCTAACTTTTACCTTCTTATTCTAAAATCCTAGAATCAGTTGTATGGAGATACCTAAAACAATAATTCAAAATACTGTTGAAATGAATTTTATAGCATAAAAAATTTCAAATTAGGCTTAAACATTAGATAGTGTATTGGACCTAGTATTTTCTGATATTCATGCTGATATTAATGCGCTTAACCTGATAATTGATACTGTATCAAGTGATGAATTTATAAAAAAATATGGCTCTTTCTCTAGAATCATCAATCTGGGTGATTTGCTTGAGCGTGGCATTAATCCAAAAGAAGTAATTTCAAAACTAAAATCACTTCAAAAAAATTATCCAATTTTTTCTGTAATAGGAAATCATGATGAAGGATTCTTGAGCAGAAAAAAAGTCGCTGCCAGTTCTTTTGAAAGTATGGATGCACATGAAAGGCTTAGTGATGAAGATCTTTCATTCTTTAAACAGAATAACAATGGAACATTTGGTAATCAAGAATATGTTGATACAAAAAATGGTCTTTTTTGCGTTCATGGAGGACCATTGGACCCAAAGAAAATAACTCCTAAAAATGCTGACAGTGAAGCCTGGCTCTATCAAAGAAACTGGCAGCGACTTACTGATGAAGGCTTTGAATTCTTTAGCTATCACGGATATCATTACAAGGCGTCATCTGCTTTTGGTGAGGTTGGAAAACATGTTAACAATCACATCATACTATGTGGACATCAGCATATGGAGACAGCAATAACTCATCGAGGAGGTAAAATTCATGAAATATACTCTAAGATTAAACCAAAAAATGAAAAGATATCTGGACATGTATTAGAAAGTAAAGAAATTGAGATAGATCAAACCAGTGACTACCTAATCAGACTAGGTTTGGGAGGACCTGCAGGATATTATGGTGTAGGTTCATCTGTTCCACACTTTGCTGTAATACAATACAATCCAAAAAAAGTAATACTATTTACAGTAAACCCTTGAGAGATATTAACAGAAATCTGATATGAGTGGAACTGAGACACTAAGAAACGATCACAGACAAATACGTAGACTAGAAAGAGTAATTGTCAAATGTTATACCCACCTCTATGAGGATAAAGATATTCCATTTTCTGATATTGAAATAATGGTTTTGATCATGTCAGAGTTTATGGATGCAATACATTATGCAAGAGAAGAAGATCAGTATTTTCCATGTGTTGCAACTTATGATTCTCTAAAACAAGAGATTAAAGCATTTATGATTGAACACGAGTTTGGAAGAAGAATAGCGTCCAATGTTTCAAAATATTTACAACAATGGAAGTCTGGAGAAAATCAAAGAGAGCCAGTTGCAAGATTTCTAAAGGCATATGCAGTATACCTTGATGAACATCTAACTAAAGAAGACAAATTCTTTGATATTGCAGAAAAGCAAGTTCTATCACAAGATGAAGAAAAAATGATGTATGAAGAATTTAGAGCAGTTACTGCAGTTGTGACAAAACTTGATGAGATGATAAAGTCAATAGATTATCTAGAAACTAGACCTTGGATGAAGGACTAGTTCTCAAAAACTGATCTTACTCTAGGATAAACAGAGACTTCGGTTTGCTCTGATGTGAATTTTTGTTGCATATTTATTCATGGAATACATAATTATTATATATCATCACCATAGTATGATAACTATACATACTAATATGAGTAAAATAGTAAATCTTCGTATACACATAGCACCTGTAGGCTTTGAGATTGATAGGATTGCAATTCCTGCCAAACAGATGAAAGCAGACCGAGTATGGCTTATCATGCATGAAGAACCGTCAAAGGATCGCGCACAAGGTTTTATGGAGAAAATTAAAACTCAGCTAAAAAAAGAAAAGATCGAAGTGCAAACTGCACACTCTAACAGATTTGATCTCTTCAAAATCTTAAGGGCACTAAAAGAAATTGTACAAAAAGAGGAAGGTAATGATATTTTTGTAAACTGTTCTTCGGGTTCAAAAATACAGGCAATTGCATGCATGATGGCATGCATGATGTTTCAGGGAAAGACAAAACTTACACCATATTATGCAGAACCAGAAAGCTACTCTAGTGTAAAAGGGGAACAATTATCATCAGGTCTTAAATCAATTGTCAAATTACCAGCCTATGAAATTCATACACCAAAACCAGTTTTGGTCCAAGCTTTGAAAATTATTCAAGAAAATGGAGGGAAAATCACTAAAAAAGAAATGGCAAAGATCGCCTATGAAAAAAAACTCATTGTCGTAAATGCAAGAGAAGAGAATTTTCAGCAAGCCAGATTTGCAAGTCTTGACAAAAACATTATCCAACCACTTCTAAATGAATGGAAGTTTGTAGAAGTTGAAAGAATTGGAAGGACTAGGTGGATAAAAACAACACCTGAGGGACTAGGAGCGGTAGAGTTTCTTGGCTAACCGCGCGTAGTAAGTTCAGGTTTGAGGGTCCAAGCAATACCCATTGCAATAAATGGTATGGAAATCAAAGCAGCTATTTCCAGATAGGTTTTGAACTGCTCAGATTGCTGAGGGCTTGGATTAGACCATATGAAAGGTACTGGTAATGCCGCAGCAAACCAAATAATTGAAAGCATGATAATTATCTTAAGTGCACTTTTCCTTTTTGGTGTCATGTTATAGTCTTGGATTAGGTTCTATTAATTTGATTAGGGTATTCATTTTGTGATGACACCGCCATCTACAGGTAGAATTGCACCCGTAATCCACGAGGAATCTTCTGAAACAAGATAAAGTATGGCCTTTGCAACATCTTCTGGCATTCCTATTCTTCCAATTGGATGCTCTGCAACTGCCATTGATCTATCAATTTCATTTTCAAGATATGGTTGTGTCATATCGGTCTCCACAATTCCAGGACAAACACAATTTACGCGTATCTTGTACTTGGCATACTCTATTGCCCATGCCTTTGTAAGTAATACCATTGCACCTTTTGAGGCAGTATACGCATCTGCTTCAAAATTTTCAAATGATTTCAATCCTGCATCTGATGAAACATTAACAATGCAACCGCTGGTTTTCATCAAATGTGGTATCACAGCTTTTGTAAAACGAAATTGTCCAGTTAAATTTACATCAATTACTTCATTCCATTCTTCTTCGGAGATTTCATGTAGCGGTTTTACTTTAGGAAAAATACCTGCATTATTTACTAGAATATCGATTTTACCAAAATGCTAAAGGGTATTTTTTATAACATTTTCTACATCAGTTTTCTTTCGAATGTCGCCAGCAATTGCTACAGCATTTTTTATTTCTTTTACTGCATTTTCAAGATTTGTTTTATTCTTTGATGTAATTACTACATCTGCACCATGTTGTGCAAGTAGTATTGCAGTAGCTTTTCCAATTCCCCTACTACCGCCTGTAACAATTGCGACCTTACCAGAAAGTTTCATCTAATCTAAATTCAAACATCGTATAAGATTAGTTTGTCGAGGATAAGACCTTAAAATCTTCATTATTGGCGGATCTTCAAAAAGGCATACATATTGATACTGTGATCGTAAGTTATGCAAGAGTTTTTTATAATATTTTAGTAAAATGTTATAGAAATATGAAAAAATATATATAAAATAATAAATATGATGATGTATTATATCGTATAATGCAGAAAGATGTAAAATCTACTGCTTAAACGAGCGTGGCTCCGTAGACTGAAATAATAGAATCCGCACTTGGGTGCGAATAAAAGAGGTAATCTCTACTTGTCTACGAACAAGGGCCACGCCATTAAATTTTCAAAATACTGTCAAGTAAAAATTAATTTTAAAAAAATTGAATGATTTTTAATTCAAAATATTGAAAATAATTTTATAAAAATTTTAGAGCTTAAGAGATTCTTTCAATCCCTTGTATCTGTTTCTGATTGTTACTTCAGTTACCCCAGCAGCTTGTGCAACATCTTTCTGCGTTTTATTTTCTCCATTCATGACACATGATAGATACAATGCAGCAGCTGCAAGTCCCATTGGATCCTTTCCAGCAGAAATCTCCATCTCTGCAGCATCTTTTAAGATCTGTAGAGCTCTTCTTTTTGTTTTTTCACTCAAGCCAGCTTTGCTTGCAATTCTTGCGACACATTTTATTGGATCAACAACTGGCATTTTCAAATCAAGTTCTCGTAATAAAAGTCTGTAACATCTTGCAACATCTTTTCGTTTTATGTTAATTCCATTTGCAACATCAGTAAGTGTTCTTGGTGTTTCAGTATCTCTACATGCTGCATACAATGCAGCAGCCACAAGTCCTGGAATTGATCTGCCTCTAACAAGGCCTTTGTCAAGTGCCTTTCTGTAAATATAAGCAGTTTTTTCAATTACTGCATCAGATAATGCAAGTTTATCTTTTAATCTATCAAGCTCACTGAAAGCCTGTCTAAAGTTTCTATCTACTGGTTCATGTACTTGACTTCTACTATCCCAAGTTCTCAATCTCTCAATTGTACTTTTCATGGATGCAGAAAGTGGTTTTCCAGATGCATCTTTGTCAGCAGGACCAATTATTGTTGCAAGTCCCATATCATGCATTGCAAGTGAAGTTGGAGTTCCAGTTCTACTTCGATCTTCATGTTCTTCTTTAGAAAATGATCTCCATTCTGGACCAGATTCTTCTACACGTTCAGTAAGTACAAAACCGCAACCTCCACAAAACATTTCTCCTGTAGTATTATCAGTTACCATCGGACCTTTTCCACAACGAGGACAACGTCCACCGCCACCGAAAGATTCGCGCGCCATATTATATCTTATAAGAATTTCGGTTAACATAGATAAAAAGGTTTAACTATGAGTAGGAATTGTATGATTTATTAAAATTTAATTAGAATTTTATAGAAATTATAATATTTATGCTATTAATTTATAGAAATTACAATATTTATCCATTTCATTTTTTTGAAATAATCTATTTTTTGAATTATGATTGCTCAGAATTTTCAAAATTAAATCTTTTCAAATATCATTTTTAATTATTAGAGGAAAATTACTAAATTATTTTTTGAAAATTTATTTTTAAAATTTTTTAGCGGTCTGATGCAAAACCTTAAATACATTTTCTTTGAAGAAGCCGCATTAAATAAAATGGAACAATGTCCACTTTGTTGTGAGTTTCAGCAGTCTAATCAGGCTCTGACAATTCACCTAAAGAAAATCCATCCACAGAGAAATACTGCAATTCAGATAATGCAATAGAACTCTGTGCGGGGATAGGCGTAGGATATATCCAATCAAGGTTATCCACGAATTTTTAGTTTTTTATTAAAAATAGGAACAAAGCGTAGGCTAAATTGAAGGAAATGGTTAGTCAGCTAAATTTAGCATCCTGTGAACCGTATTTCACACCTGAAATTAAAAACCAATAATTTTACTGGTAACCATGACAACATTTGCAAACAACTGGCAAAAGCCACAAACACCAAGCATTGGTGAAAAATTTAATGATGTAATGAAGCCAAAAGGTGCTTTAAAACCAAGATTAGAGAATGGCATTAAAAGACTCCAGACTCAAATTGGAAAAACTGATGGAATGATTACAAAGCTAAAACAAAGAGATGAAAAGTTATTCAAGAGAATTGTAGTTGCAACACAGAATCATGATATAACTACAAGTAAGGTTTTATCAAAAGAATTATCTGAAGTTAGAAAAGTAACAAAACTTTTAGGAAATGTTAGAATTGCTCTAGAACAGATTGAGCTTAGACTTAGCACATTCCATGACCTAGGAGATACTGTGGTAACTATCATGCCGACAATAGGCTTGATGAAGAACCTAAGATCTTCGCTTATTAGATTCATGCCAGAAGCTGACCGTGAGCTAACTGGAATGACTGAAATGTTAGGTGGTCTTATGACCGATACATTCCATAGTGGAGACTTTGGAATTGACTCCGAGGCTACAAGCGAAGAATCAGAGAAGATTCTTCAAGAAGCTTCAGCAGTTGCAGAGGCAGCAATTAATGATAGATTGCCATCTACTCCTGTTGGTCAATCTTCCTCCTCAACCCGTTACGTCTAGACTTTCTTTTGAGATAGTTTGTAGCGGAAGTATACCTGGAATAAGACTAGTGACACTACTAGTATGACTGAGGCAGTTAGGAACATAGTCACATAACCTAGGGATTTTGTTAGCTCACCAGTTACAATTGAACCGACAAATATTCCTAAACCTGTTACTGCACTATTTACCCCTAGATACTTTCCTTCAAATCCCTGTGGAATGCTCTTGAAAAATATCACCGAACTAGATGTACTAAAAATTGAAAATCCGATTACCATTAGACAAGCTGATGCTATTGTCATTGGAAATCCTGATACTCCCGTCATGAAAAGTAATGAAATAGCAGGGATAGTTACAGCCAAAATTCTTGGTATGTATGCTATTATCGTTGATCTTTCTTCTCCAAACTTTGATATTATTTTTGGAGCAATAAAAAAAATCAATAACATAGTTGCCGTTTGAATCATGTAATTTAGAAAGACATCAGAGTTTGAATAATTCTGATTCTTCAAAAATGGTGTCCAGGCAGTAAAGTAAATGTTGCTTCCAAAATAGAAAAAGAATGATGCTAGATAAAATATGCCAATCTCATGACTAATTCTTCCTCTAAATATTGTAATTATGTGTCTAAAATCATATGCCTCCAAGGCCTTTGGAAAGACAAAATGGTAATTGCTAATTGAATAACGCAGACCATGTAAAGAATGTGCAATACTGCTTCTCTCAAGATGGATTCCATCACCTTTTACAGCTGTACTTAAAATCATTGATGCACCACTTGATGCAGCACATATTAGAAAATATGGTCTAATATCAAAATTAAAACTTCCAACTGTTCCAATAGCCATAGCTACTAACATTCCGATAGTACCGATAACTGATGTACGTGCAAATAACCAACTCCAGAGATTTTTTTGTACTGATTCCATCACAAGAAGCTGTGTTACTGGGCTTTTTGCTACTAGAAAAAAACCAAGAATTATTGCTAATCCATAAAGAATGTAAATTGAATTGGTAAAATACATTCCAATACAACAAAGTAAAACAGAAAAGGATGAGAGGATAAGTATTGATCTCTTAGCATGAAATCTATCGATTATTCTACCCCAAGCAAGTGAACCTATTGCTACAGATCCGTTCTGAAGCGCAGATATTATGGCTACTTCACCTATGTTGCCACCAAGAAAGATCACATATAGTGGAATTACAGTACTTAATCCTTGAGCAGTTATCTGAGATGGTAACAAATACCATATCCATCGTTTAGCTTGAAGTCGCATCTTTCTAGATAATCAACGGCTAGCCGTTATTGTATAATGCATTTGAAAAATCTCCATGGTTTTGTCTATCTTTGTTACAGGTGAAAAAATTCTATCATGCAAGAGTGTGGAGACCACACATGGTGAGTGTGATACACTCAAAGCATTGAGATGACCTTTGTCATCTTCTCCTTCGGGGGTACCTTGGGATGCTTGTGTTGAAAGATTTGACCTTGCAACATCACACATTGCTTGCATGATTCCTATCTAAGGAGGATGCCTTTAGGTAGGGAATAATAGTACGTGAATAAAATATTTAAGGTTTACGTATAATTTGATACTAAAACTCTAGATTTATGTAAATAAGCAAAGTTATAACATAATTTTAAAAATATCTTGAAATTTCTATATGAAAGCTTTTATGATGCGATGATGTAATTTAGTCATGAAAAAGAGTGGGGATGTGTATCAACTTATTTACGAATCAAATCTAGACAGCAAATTGGAACAGATTCTAATTGGATTGGTAAAAGATAATCCTTCTCCAAAGATTGAATCAATAATTCAAAAATTCCTTTTGTACGTTCAGCACTCCACAGAAAATTTCTGGACAACATACTATAGCGCAAGAACATATGAGGAAAAACTGGATTGTTACTATCAATATTCTAAGAATCAATGTCTTGCAACTAAAGTACTGGTAAGAGATCTAAGTTCATTATCTTCTGATGATGAAATAAAGGAAAATCTAGACGCCTTGGTAAAAGAGAGTTTTACATTCTAAGTTAGAGAAGACTCTGTCTTTGGTCTAGTCTCTTTGAATTTTGCAATCTTGTTACCTTCCTCGTTTACAACCTGATCAATACTGATTAGTCTTTCTCGAAGGTTAGTAATCATGATTGCAACATCATCTGCTTCTTTTTCAACCTCGCCTCTTTTTTGTTGCAATGTTCTAATACCTTGTTTTTCTTCTTCTATGTATTGACCTACTTTAACTAGTTTCTCCTTTAGATTTTTGATATCTACTGATTCATCTTCGATGCTTTTTTCTAGGTTAGTTCGCTTGTCTTTGAGGTCCTTGATCATTAGACCTACATAGTCAATTGCTTCTTCTAACTTGGTTCTCTTATCCATTAATGCCTTAATTCCTATGTCCTCGCCTGATGTGCTCATACGAGTTTGTTGAATAGGTTCGGGTATTTTTACTTGTTCTGAAGGGCGAAAACGTGATTCTTCTATGACTTCTGATGTTTTTGCGCTCTCTGTTTTTGGTTCATATTGAAAAGTCTTACCTGACGAATCAGTCACATTATCTTTTGCTCCTGAGGAAATCGATTCAAACTCATCTTTTTTCTTTCGAAACTTGTCAAACATATCGCTAATGGGATATGTTATTTTTAATATATAAAAAGTTAATAAATGAAAAATTAATCCTTTTGGCTAGATTTTGTGTTTATTTTAAATCAAAAACCTGTAAAAGCATTGGATTGAGATATATTTAGAGAATAGAATCTTTGGTTCGAGTCACTTGAAAAATAACAAAGTCGACCTTCTTCCAATTGTTGAAGACATCATAGGATTAGATCCAATGATGAGATTTGCAGCAATTATAGACCTAAAAGGAAACATATCTGAGGCAATAATGAAGGAAGGCAAGACTTCGCTCAAGTCACAAAAGGAAGAAGAACACTTTTGTAAACAGGTTGCCATGAGGAGAAAAATTAGACAACAATTCGACAAGAGTCTTGGACCCGTAAATTATGTACATATTGAACGTCAAAAGATTACTCAGATTGTTATCTATCCTAAACGTAAGACTGTCTATGTGACAATGGAGCCAAATATGGATATAAAACGAAAACTAGAGATTGTAGAATCAATCAAAAAGAAAACTACAAAATTATAAAAAATTAAGGAAAATACATTTTTCCAGATTACTAGATTTACTCTGTTACTGGCTGAGGTATGCCTTCACCTAATACGTCTACAATAGCAAAAGCATCACCATCGTTATAGCTCGCCATTGCACCTTCTTCTGAGCAAATTACTTTTTTTATCACATAAAATTGCTACTTGATTATCTTCCCCCGCTTCTCAATAATTGAAAAATTACCCATTTCGCAGTCTAAAACAGCCGTTCCGCTATGTGTTCCGCTATGGAATTTCATGCTGTCCCTGATAAAACATCGATACTATAGTATGTCCATGTCAAAACAACAATACAGATCAGAAATGGGTATCATAGCCGATATTCTTGGTGTAACTATGGATGGAGGAACACAAGGAGTAATTGTCTCAGCCATATCTAGAAGGGCAAATCTATCGCATTATGCGGTTCTTGAGAAATGCCAGAAATTGATAGATGCTGGATTGGTAGAGTCAATGAAAGCCGAAAGAAACAGGCTGTTTAGA
The DNA here is from genome assembly GCA_031296345.1 of Nitrosotalea sp. Classification (GTDB taxonomy): domain Archaea; phylum Thermoproteota; class Nitrososphaeria; order Nitrososphaerales; family Nitrosopumilaceae; genus Nitrosotalea. The sequence continues at coordinate 10,414 of JARLFW010000003.1, forward strand.
GTTACAGAGAAGGGAATAAGATTCTTCCAAGAATTCCAAAGATTCCAAGGCGTGATGCTGGGACTAAACCTTAGGTATTAAGCAAATGCCTCAGGAATATCAGATGATTGCGGTACAAGAAGTATTACCGGAAGGAATGCTTTTTGTAAGGATCAATTGTATTCTCACAACAATGGTTAGAGCACCAGTTATAGCAGCATGTTTTGTTTTACTTGTTCTCTCTTCATTTGTTCAGTATGCTGTAGGCAGTCCCAAAGTTCTTGATTTTACAATCTATACAGATGGAACTACTCATGTTTTTTATCAAACTGATGTAGACTCACAATCCCCAGATTCTGCTCTAAATCTCTATGGCAATAGTATTGAAAATCTTGTTGTACAAGATGAAAATGGAACATTGCTTTCAAGTAGAGTAAATCAAAGTACTGCAACAGTTGAAACCTTAGGATCTTCTACAATTAAAGCAGATTATGATACTCCTGATTTGATCTCAAAGAATGGAAAAACATGGACTTTTCATGTGAATTCTACAATTGATTATTCCATACTTTTACCAAAAAATTCAGTGATTGTTGGAATGAGTGTATCTCCATTAAATATGCAAATAGTTGATGATCAGTCACTTATTTCATTACCTAGTGGTTCAGCTGAGATCAACTATATTATTGGTGTATTAGGAACAAGTCAGACCGCTACTTTAGCAATACAAAAAGCTCAGGATTTTATTAATACCCTAACATCTACAGGTGTAAAAACTCCAATGGCTCTTGCAAAGCTTGAGGAAGCTAAATTAGACTTTAATCAAGGCAAGTACTCTGATGCTGAATCTCTTGCAGCAGCTGCCAAGAGTCTTGCACTTCAGGAACAACAAACTACCAATTCTGTATCCAATATATCCTCTGATAATTTACCAATTTCTGTTTTAATTGTAGGAGGCATTATCGCAGCGGGTGCAGCTGGATTTATGATAATGAAAAGAAAAAGATCAAGTAATTCTATAACTCCAAATGTTATCACAAAGAACAACTACATTGCACCAGACAAGGAAACAATTTACAAACTCAAACCAGAATTACGCCAGGATGATAAGGATATTGTAGCATTTATCTCTGAAAAAGGGGGTCAAGTATTTGAAAGTGAACTACGAAAGAAATTCTTGATGCCACGTACAACAATGTGGCGTGCTGTTAAACGACTTGAAAGAGAAGATGTAATTGAAATAGAAAAGGTTGATCAACAGAATCTCATTAAACTTCGAAAACCTGAGGAGACTGAAAAATGAAGGCTTTGGCAATTATTTTCTTGGCTTTAGTTGGAACATTGATCATAAATGGCCCAATTCAATCCTATGCAGATCCCCAACTTGATGCATTACTACAAATTGCCACACAAGCAAGAGAAAATCTGAAGATGAACATTTCACAAATTAATAATGTTCCTGATGAAATTACACGTCTCTTTAAACAAGGCTCTGATGAAACCGATGCACTATCTAATGCAATAGATAAGAAAGATGTTGTATCAGCAAGACAACATTTCCTCTCTGCCATGAATTTCTTTAAAACTACAAATGATAAGATAAATTCTCTTAATGTAACTCAAGTAAATAATCAACAACAAACAGACACATTACAATTACAAAGTGAAATTACAAGATTAGCAAAGATTGGTGAAACATTAAAGACAATAGCAATAACAAACCATGCAAGTTTTGATTTTACACAATTTGATCAACTGATTCAGAAAGCAAAACAAGATCTTGATAATGGTAATATTAGTGAGGCATCAAAATCAATTGAAGAAGCAAACCATATTGTAATTGATGCTCATCAATCTCTTACAAACGTTGCAAAACAAAGGACTCCTGATAGGGCAAAGGACTTTACAGAAAAACAGATTGAGAGACTTGACAAAATGGGAAGTACATCTACTCAAAATTCTATGACGCAGGCTCCAAAAGTTTCAACCACATCTAAAACTAGTTCTAATTTTACATCCTATGAAAATCCAAAAGATACGGTTGCAAAGCTAAAGAAACTTGCCGCCGCAGGAAAAGTTGATGAAGCCTTGAAAGTGATAAAATCATTTGAAGCACATCAAAAATAGAAATCAAAAACTGGCAAGAATCTGTAATTCCAGTGTTGTATGATGCTTACATAAAATTCATATAGATTTTTACTAGAATCAAAGCAGATGGCTTCAAAGCAAATTTCTGCAGGCATAGGAATTCCAATGATCATAGTTGGTGTAATACTTGCTTTCCTTGTAGCGCCTATTCAAGCCAACCTAAAAGATACTGTAGAATTTGTAGGAAGTCTTATTGGAATTCTTGGAGTCATAATTTTCATAGTAGGATTATTCTCAAGAAAGGTAACCGCAATTACATCCTAAACTTTCATAATTCCAATTGATATGAGATGTTGAATGGATGCCCAGAATGTATTATCATCAATCTGACCTGAAGACCATTTCTCTACATTTCCTTTTAACCAATTTGGAATTTGTACATTATCATTTTGATTTATTGATGGTGTTTTGATCAAGCCCTGATTTATCATGTACCTAATTGCTTGGGAAAGATCCTTCTTATCTAAAGCCCCCTCTGACCACCAAATTGCTGTATTTCTTACCCAACTAGGTAAAACATTCTTGTCCATTCCACCATAAAGTGCAAATTTTTGTATGTTGTTGTTTTTCTTATCAACAACATAGATGTTATCTAAAGCGTCAATTGCAAGACCTACTGGCTGTTCAAACTGACCTTGCCCCGTTCCTTCTGTACCCCAACTCAAAAGGAAATTTCCATTAACATCAAACTTTTGGATCCTATGATTATCAGTATCTGCTACATAGATATTATTTTTAGAATCAATGGCTATTGCTGATGGATTGTTAAATCTACCTTCTTCAGTTCCACTGGAACCATAAAAGTTTAGAAATTTTTCAATATTGGAATATTTCAATATCTTGTTATCTGTAGAAACTGCAAATAGATTATCTTGTGAGTCAAATGCTAATGCCCTAATGCCAGAGAAACTTGCTCCTTCCGTAAGTGATGAGTCTATTTGTTCTCTATAGTTACCTTTGGTATCAAATAATTGAATAGAATTTTTTTCTGCATCTGCCACAAAAAGTTCATCATTGTGATTTGAATTTATTGAGACTGGCATTTGGAACATTCCATGATTGTCACCGTATGTTCCCCAGGAATAAACAAAATTTCCAGTTTTGTCAAACATGTTTATTCTTGTATTTCCTGTATCTACTACATACACATATTTTTCATTAACAAATATGCCTAATGGATTTTTGAATTGCCCCATCGACAAGCTTGTATCGCCCCAAAAAAGGAGCAGATTTCCACTCTCATCAAACTTCTTTACTTTAGAATTTCCGGAATCTATTACGTATGTACTATTATCTGAATCAACAGTAATACCCGTTGGAGACTTGAATGTTGTTGAATTAATTACTGAAACAAAAGTGGGAACACTATACTGAACAGCATCTAATACCTCACTGTCTTCAACAGGAGGACCACCTACATAAAATGAGGAAGATATTACAATCCCATCATAATTTACATATAGATTCCACTGTCCATTACTGTCATTTTTAGCAATCTTGTGAGGTATGATAATTTCAGTTGTATCTAATGGTAATGATATCTCTGGACTAGTTTTTCCATCAGGATTTGTAACCCATGTACTTATTGAATTTGTAATAACCTCAGATGTATGTATTTCAAAGTTAGCAATTTCTCCTGGTCTATAATTTAACTTATTTGGTAAGATTTCTAATTTAATATTTGGTAGCTCATGAATATTTTTAATCACATTAAAGGAACCTGTGGTTGTAGTACCAGCATAATGTACCTCATATTTGTATGTACCAATCTTCTTGGAAAAATTCTTCAGTACTAGTGTATCATGTATAGAACGTGGATGAAATTGATTACTAGTTGTATTTCCTAAAGGATCTGTTATCTTCAAAGTTGCAGTTGACTGTGTTAATCTTGTTAAAATTATATCGATAGTTACATCACTTCCCTGATAATATGTAGCCGAAGTTTGTGCTGATATTTCCATTAGTTTGTGTATGTCACCCAAAAGAAATGGTACTTCGATAAAAGAATTAAAGTATTGAACTTTTAACTTGTATAAACCCGGTGGATTGTAATTAGAAAGTTCAAACATTGGGAAATGGTATAATACACTAGGTCTATCTGCTAATACTTGGATTTCTTGTGAACCTACTGCAAGATTTCCATCTCTGTCATAAAAATTCAAATAATAGTATTTTGCATATTTGGCCTCGGGATTGTAATAAGATGAAGTGATGTTGATGTTCATTATGTTGGGTTCATAGTAAGTTACTTTATCCATGAATACTGCTAAATTAAGAGGAATCACATCAAAGTGAACTGTCTGATTAATGCCTCGATATTGATAATTAATTGACCATGGGCCAAACTCATTATCAGATGCATCACGTATTATTTGATGCACTGTTTTTCCAAACTTTAATTGACTATCAACCGCTCCTGATAATACTGAATTATCAGGTCTATGAGCTACCCAATTGATGTTACCACCATCATATCCATCAATTGCAAGATTGATCTTTATCCAATCATTTGCTGTAAAATTTTGTTTTTGGGGAACAGCACTTAGTGTAAACGCACTTGCATTTTGACATGTAATAAAGACTAGAATCATAAATAGAAACAAAGGAATTAGTTTTTTCATTGATTTCTGTCAGTTTCTGACAAATTAATTACTTTGGCAGAAAATCATTCATAAGAAGATCCAATTAAATAAATAATGAACAAGTACAGATCGAATACTTGAACGTAAGACTTTATGAAATATTCACGTCTGTTGAAGGAGAGGGAATCTTGTATGGTACAAAAACTCTCTTTGTAAGATTATCAGGTTGTCCTTTCAAGTGTTTTTATTGCGATACCAAAGGGGCACTCCCAATGAATTCTGGAAAAGAATATTCAATTAGTAAAGCAAAAGAGATAATCAAGAAGAATCTTAAGAAAAATACATACAAAGTCAATTTTACAGGTGGAGATCCACTTGCTCAATCTAAAGCCGTTGCAGAACTAGCAAAGTTTGTTCAAGGAAAAAAAATTCCTACATATCTAGAATCATCTTGTTACGATTCTTCAAAATTCACAGAAGTTATTCCTTATATCGATTTTATAAAAATTGAATTTAAAACTCCAGAATCAGGTTTTGTTGATACAAAACATTATTCTAAACTTTTAGAAAATGAACTTGAATGCCTTAGAATTGCTAAAAAATCAAAGAAAATTACATACATCAAAGTAGTAATAAGTTCAAAAACTCAGCTGGATTCATTTAAGAAACTTCTTAGACAAATATTCAAAATTATATCCAAAGTAGAACTTGCAGGATTTATAATACAGCCTACGTATGGTATTTCAGAGCCTAGTTTGGAACAGCTATTCAGCTTTTATGATGCAGTTTATACTTATTATGATCAAGTTAGAATAGTACCACAACTACACAAATTCATAGGTGCACCATGATGAATAAAGATAGAGTAAGACGACTAATTCGAGAAATAATTGCGGAGATAGGTGAAGATCCAACAAGAGAAGGTCTAGTTGATACCCCATCTAGAATAGCTGATATGTATGAAGAGATCTTCAAGGGTTATGAAGGAGAATCAGAACTCTCAGTAAAGTTTTCTGAGGATTCTGATATTGTAATTGCAAAAGACATTCAATTTTATTCAATGTGTGAGCATCATATGTTACCATTCTACGGAAAAGTAAGTGTGGCATACGCACCAGATGGTAAAGTATTTGGGATATCAAAATTGGTGCGTCTTGTAGAAAAATATGCTGCTAGATTGCAGATACAAGAACGAATTACAAAGAATATAGCTGATGAACTATACTCTGAAGGAGTCAAAGGTGTAATTGTAATTGCAGAAGGTGAACATCTTTGTATGAAGATGCGAGGAGTAAGAAATGATGCTATAGTAACAACAATAGCTTCAAGAGGAATTTATGATAAAAAAGAAGCTAGATCAGACGTTCTTAATTTGATATACAGTGGAAAATCCAAGCCAAACATTATCTGATCTAAAAAATTAAATAACAACATACAACGCTATATCGCTGTGGGAGTACACAACAACATCCATGTTCCAAGAGACTCTTGGCCTCTCTATATGTGGTATGTCATAGAATTTTTCATTGCACTTGGTGCTGGATTAGGAATTTCCTATATGTCAATGGATTATTTTAGGAAGATTGGTTTTAGCGATGCCATGACAACATGGGCTTTTTGGGGAATTGATGGTGCAGTGTTACTAGTCTACTATCTGATTATAAGACCACTCATAATGAAAAGACCGGTTCTATC
>JARLFW010000149.1 GCA_031296345.1 Nitrosotalea sp.
CAATATTATAAGCTGTGGTTTTGTCAAAAGACAAGTCTATTTTTGAACCCAATCTTTTTACCTAGTGTGCAAAAAATATTCTCAATGACAAAGGGATTGGTCATAGTTTACACCGGAAAGGGAAAAGGAAAGACAACAGCTGCTCTAGGCATAGCCCTTCGTGCAGTTGGCTATGATCATAAAGTTTGCATGATACAGTTCATCAAAGGTTCATGGCACTATGGTGAGATGACGTCATCAAAAAGATTAGAGCCTGAATTTGAACTCACAGCAATAGGCAAGGGCTTTGTTGGAATAATAGATGATAAAAGTTCTATTGAGGATCATAAAAAAATTGCAGAGGAGGCACTACAAGTTGCACGAAATAAAATTAATTCAAAAATCTACAATATTGTGATATTGGATGAGATAAATTATGCAGTAAATCTTGGTTTGATAAATCTAGAAGATGTTTTAGAAATTATTTCAAACAAACCTGATGATGTTAGCTTGGTTCTTACTGGAAATTATGCCAAAGATGAATTAATAGAGAAAGCGGATCTAGTTACTGAAATGAGGGAGATTAAGCATCCCTTCAAATCCGGAATAAAAGCAAAAAAAGGAATTGACTTTTAATCAGCAACATTAAATTATGTACAATAAATTTGAAGGCTATGACAACAACAGTTCAGAATTTCCCAGAAGTGGGAGAGATTGTAGTTGCCACTGTAACAAGAATAGTGGATCAAGGAGCCTATGTTGCACTAGATGAATATAGCAATGTCCAAGGATTCTTACATGTTTCTGAGATTGCTACTGGTTGGATAAGAAACGTAGGAAAATTTCTCAAAGTTGGAGAAAAGAAAGTTTTACTTGTAAAACGAGTAGATCCTCGAAGATCTGAAATAGACTTATCATTAAAACAAGTATCATCTGATCAAAAGAAGAAGAAGCTTTTAGAGATAAAACGTGGTGAAAAAGAAGAGGCTTTAATTGAAAATCTGAAATCTCGTCTAAGCTTGTCCGAGGCCGAGATGGGAAAATTAGAAAATATTCTGGTGGAAAAATTTGGCTCAGTCTATGATGCATTTTCCGAAGTTTCAGCTAAGGGCATATCCATTTTAGATAATATCAATATTCCTCAAAAGGAATTAACTGTAATTGCAGAGTTGGGTTCAAAGATTCAGGTTCCTCATGTTGAGATACGCGGGATTTTTGAGCTGACTTGTAACAAGTCTAACGGCATTGAAATAATCAAGCATGCATTAATTGATTCTACAGCTAACAAGAAAGAGATCTCTGTTACATATATTGGCGCTCCAAAATATCGCATTACTCTTACAGCTCCAAACTTTAAGGAAGCTGAAAAGGAACTCAAGCCAATTCTCTCCTCTGTACAGGATGCCATAGAGAAGAAGGGAGGCACCTTCAAGTTCACAAGAGAAGAATCAAAGAAGACAAGAGAGGGTTAGCATGCACTTTCAGATGAGAAAATGTACAGATTGTAAGAGATACACCCTAAAAGATGAGTGTCCCAAGTGTGGGCATCAGACTGCTACTGTACATCCAGGAAAATATTCTCCAGATGACAAGTATGCACGATACCGTATTTCTGATAGATACAAGTAGTAAATTTTATTTTGTCGTACTGTTTGATGATTCTATACTGATTTTTGATACACGTGCAGCATCAGCATCCACTGGCTGGTTAGTACTAGGATCGGTCTGTAGTGATGCTATCTTGTCAACAACATCTTGACCAGATACTACTTGACCAAATAGAGTATACTGATTGTTCAACCAAGGTGCATCGCCAACTGTGATAAAGAATTGAGAACTTCCACTGTTAACATCAGAACTGCGTGCCATGCCTACCATGTATTTTGTAAAGCTCATACTTGAACTAAATTCTGGTGGAATTGTATGGTCTGCAACTCCAAGGCCCCAAGTACTTCTGTCACCTTTTATCGTATTTGGATCACCGCCTTGAATCATAAAGCCAGGAATTATTCTGTGGAATACAGTTCCTTCATAGAAGCCAGAATTGGCAAGTTTGATAAAGTTCGCTGTTGTTTGTGGTGCCACATTATCAAGTAATTGGAATTTTATCTCTCCAAACTTTGTATCAATTACTGCAATGTTTCCACCACTACCTGTAGTGGTTGTAGGTGTTACTGTAGGTGTTACTGTAGTTGTACTAGAGTTATTTTCTTGTAAGGTATTAGAGGATATTCCTGTTTGAGATTTGTAATCAGGATTAACTTGATAAACCAATACACCTGAAAAGACACCCGAGTCTGTCCTATTCAGGCTTGCTGATGAATCTACTAAGCGTAGTGGTCCATCTCCATTTGATGGATACTTTACGGTTTTTGAGTAAATTGCCGTATAACCTGAAGTATAGGTTGGTGATTCATTGTGAGTATTTGGATCATAGTATGTTAGAGGTGTGAATGGAAACATTTGTCCAAGCAAAGTATTTTTCCAGAAATAGTCAGTCGGTGTAAATGAATCATCTTGCAGGAATTTAGATGAGTCAAGGCCTCCTATTTTCATGAACCATTGTTTCTTGCTTTCATCTCCTCCTCCTCCAAGTACGTAAAGGTCTTGACCGTTTGAGACAAACTTTTGGCCTACAACATAAACTAGAACATAGTTTGCCCCCATGTTCTTTAACGCCTTCCATGCCTCATCGGGAGAATTTAGAAGCATTCTTGCAATGTTTGCTATAGTATTTGTGTCAACTGTAGCATTATCGGCAAGTGTTGTTCTTTCCCCCAAAGTCTGTATCCAATATCCATAATCCCACCAAGAAGCAACTATAGAATTTTTTGGAGTATTATTTTTAATCCAGTTTAGAGTATCTGGCCAGTCACTAGTTGAGATGGCAAAGTTTGATCCTCCATTAAGAATTGTGGGTGGAGATTTTGTTACTAATATCCAGTTTGCATTTACAGGATACAAAGTTGGAACAAGTAATAATGCCACTATCACAGCAACAAACGCTATCTTTGAAACTTTTCCAAGCAAATCATTAGTTTTTTTTGTCGGAGCCGTTTCCTTTCTTGTTTGAGTTGTTCCTCTCTTTGATGATTCAGTGATTTTGACCTGCCTGCTTTCTCGTTTCAGAATATCTCCCACAAGTATGGTAAGACCTATAGAAGAAAGTATGATGACAGAAGTTGCCGTAAGTAATTCCAATCTAGAGAAAGTAGAACCCGAATATGCTCCAATTATACCTATGATCAAAGCAAATACAATCATCTCATTTCTAATAGAGAATCTGGATGCATTTTCACCTCCGTTCTTCTTTCTGAACATAAGCCATACTCCAAGACCTGCAAACAACATCAACACTGAGAAATAGCTAAAGTTTTGTGCAAGTGTTGGAGTAGCATGCTCTGCAACCGAGTCAACAAGAGGATCCTCCGAGGTAAGAAATGGATTCACTGCATTCAGATAACGAAAGCTTGTTGAATGTAAAGGACCGACAGATAATACCACAACACCGATTATTATTAGGGCAGCTAAAGCTAGTACACTATTACGTATACGATGTTGTTCCTTACTATATTTTTGAACAAAGATTATAATTACAAGTAATATGGCTGGTCCAATCATTGCAAGTCCTCTCATACCAAATACAAAAGTTGGACCAGGTCTTGCAAACAGACCTCCAGATATTACCATAGTTACTGCTACAAACAATGGAACTGCCCAAAGCAGGAAATTGTGATCTTTTCTCATGAAAGGCAGGACAATGAAGAACAATCCCAGAGGAAGAAGGAAGAACTCTATGCCTCCCCAAGATGCAAAACCTATCGCAAGGAAGAATCCACCTCCTGTCAACTTGGCAGCAGCAATCTTTTTGTTCTCCGATTTTAGTCCACTTAGAAACAGGTAGATTCCCAATAATCCATAGAACAAACCTAAAGGTTCAGACTTGAACCAGCCAATAGTTCCCCTAACTATGATTGGAGGGGATAACGCAAAGAAAAGAGAGGCAAATAGACCTGCGCTAGTACCTCCCAAAACACGTACCAGCGCAAATATGACTATCACGGTCATAGAACCAAAAACTACTGGAAAGATTATTGTAAAATCATAGAGACTTAATCCCCCACCAAATATTTTGTATAAAATTGCGTCTGTTACATGTAGTGGTACTTGAGCATTAGAAAAAACATCTCTTCCTTCAGGATACCAACTCATTGTATCATGCCAGTGGACATATGCATTTAGCCCATGATCTACTAGATACTGTGTAGCCCTATAATTGAAGAATGGATCAAATTCATTTAATTGAAAGCCATAATCAGCAGCTTGAGATCTAACCATTACAGAAATGGAAAATGAAATTATTAGAACTCCAATTACAAGTAAATGCCTTAGATGAAAATCAAATTTTCGTACGGTAAACAATTTGGTATCTGGTATCAAGATAGTTCTTGATGGAATTTACTCTGTTTATTACTCTTTTGTAAGAATCTGAACCTCACATGATTTTATCAATTGTTTAAAATCCTGAGCATCTTTTTCACTACCAACAATTGTTCCAAAATGCATCGGTATTACGATCTTGGGTTTTATTCTTTCTACAGCTTTAGCTGCTTCATTTGCAGTCATTACATATGTTCCACTTACGGGTACAAGTGCAATATCGGGCTTGAGATCAGACATCTCTGGAATCAAGTCAGTATCTCCCGTATGATAGATCGTAGTACCATTTAGATCTATTAGAAAACCTATTTTATTATCTTCTTTAGGATGAAATGGTTTTTTGGTTTCTGGATTTATTTTATCTACATTATATGCTTTAATTGCTTTAATTTTAATTCCTCGTACAGTTTTTTCTTCACCTGGAGAGATGCCAATCTTTTCTTTAAAGGCAAATCCCTTAAGCATATCAATGCATTCGTTTGCTGCAACAATTGTTGTGTCCTCTGTTGAGACATTTTTTAGATCTTCTATACTTAGGTGATCAAAATGATTATGAGAAATCAAAATCAAGTCTGCTTTTTCTTGTTTTGTTATCTTATATGGATCAGTTATGATTTTGATTTTATCAACTATATTGAAAGAGTTATGACCAAGCCACTTTATTTTGATTCCTTTATACTCAAACATAACTAGAATTTACTTCTACCAAAATTAAAGCTTACTTGGTTCAAGAACAATTTTGTCACTTGATACAGAAAGAATAGAACCACCATTTTTCTTTATTCTCCTTTTGAGTTCAGTATCAAGTGTAGCTACTATTCCTCCATGTTCTTTTACATAGGAAACTAGTGCATCGTCAACGGAGTTTCCTGAGATGCTGATCTTTTTAAAATCTATTATAATTTTTAGAGCATTTTCAGCAAAACTTTTTTTTTATTATCCATAGTTACTCGTTCTAATTCTTTTACTACCATATCTGGTACAATATACTCTATTGCTCCAATTTCTGTTTCTATGCTAGAGATGTTCTTTATTCTTCTAGAAACAAGAACCATGAGAAAACTAGAATCACAGATAATTTCAACCACTTGCTACACCAGCACCAATTAATCTCCATCTTTCAGCAATTCTTCTACTTATTGCTACCTTACTATTGTCAAAAATACATACGGGTCTTTTGAACTGCAATTCCACTATCTTGCCCCTTACACTGGTAACTTTGGATAAGAGTGGAGCAGTTCCTAAACTTAATCTCAAAGATTCTCCTGTAGTTATTGGAGAAACTTTTATCTCTTCACCAGAACCAACCGCAGTGTCAAAAAGATTTACTTCAATTTTTGTACTGTAAGAATTTTCTGGCAGAGTACCGGGTCTACCAATTACAGAACCTATCAGTGAATCACTTCTAGTCATTGATGGATCAAGCTTGGTTGCTATTGCAATCAAGCCACCAGATTTTACTTCTTTAACTATTCCTGCACCAGTTCCTAGAGATGCAATTTCGGTAAAAATTGGTTCATATTTTCCTGTTTTCTCATTAGCCAAACCAGGTTTTATCTCAATTTCGTCTCCTACTTGGAATGTCCCTTGAACAATACTTCCTCCAATAACACCACCTTTGATGTCTTTAATTTTAGTACCAGGTTTGTTTACGTCAAATGATCGTAGTACATGCATGACAGTATTTTTTTTCTCGTCTCTTTCAGGAGTAGGTATTGAAGATTCAATTGCACCTATCAAGGCGTCAATGTTTAATTTTGATTGGGCAGAAATCGGAATGATTGGAGCTTTTGCTGCAGTTGTTCCTTTGACAAATTTTACTATATCAGCATAATTTTCCATGGCTTGTTCATATGATATCAAATCAACTTTATTTTGAACTATGACTACTTGTTTTATTCCAAGTGTTTGCAAAGCAAGCAAATGTTCTTTAGTTTGTGGTTGGGGAACTTTTTCATTAGCTGCCACTAGAAGCATTGCACCATCAATTAGAGCAGAACCTGATAACATGTTTGCCATCAAACTTTCATGGCCTGGACTATCTACAAAACTAACAACACGTGATAATTCACTTTCTTTTCCACAATTATTACACTTGGGTGTTACGGAATAACATAATGGGTCCTCACATTTTTTACATTTGTAAAATGCGGCATCAGCATATCCAACTCTAATAGTGATTCCTCGTTTCAATTCCTCACTATGTGCACTAGTCCAGACGCCAGTCAAAGCTTGGATAAGAGTTGTCTTGCCGTGATCAACATGACCTGCGGTTCCAATATTTACACATGGTTGATAACCATATTTTTTTACATACCAATCAGGAAGTGTTTCTTTCCAGTGCATGTACAAACTAGAAAAAGCAGATATGTTAACCTATGCCTTAGTTTTCTCGGCAGATTCTTTTTCTTGTCCTTCAGCTGGTTTTTCTTCTATCTTAAGTTCTCCGTCAAAAAAGCAGTTTAATTGATAAACTTCTTCTGTTATGGTATTTCCTCTAACAAGCTTGCGGACTCGTTGTCCTTTTTCAGCATCTCTCAATCCTACACCCCTTGATAACAAAATGTATTTTCTAGCACCACCATGAATATCTTCTCGGAGTGGAACTCCTGACTTGTCACTACCTCCAGTGATTTTTAATTTGCCAGATTCTCCTATTAATGCCGCATCTAATTCGCTACCTACTTGTAGACCCAAAAATGGTCCAGCTTCCTTCTCCTTTACCTCTTTGGTAATAGCTCTTCCTTTTTTATCAGATATATTCAGCTTGAATGTAGCCAAGTAGTAAAAAAAATCTTTAAACTATTAATTAATCTTTGTACCTAAATCTTTTAAAAATGCAGATACCTTTGCTAGATCATTGAACGAGTCAATCAAATGTCCTCGCTGTGACAAGATAATGGTTTCAATGCAAGCTTGTCACATGGTATGCACAAATTGTGGAGCACATCTTGACTGTTCAGACAAGGGCTCATTTTGGTGATTAAAAACCAGGTCTGTCTAATTGAAAATTCTCTGCCATTGCCCCAACTTTTTCTTTCATAAAATTTAGATAATCATCATATTTTGCCTCAAATCCACAATGGGGACATTTGACATTTGTTATCTCATCATCAAGTATTGCAACTTTGTCACATTCTGGACATTTTGCATCCATGATTTAATTTGTCAACTAAACTATATAATGTTAGATACCAGATCTCGATTCAGCGGAGTTAGTCCAGCCTGGTAGGACGTCAGCTTCCCAAGCTGAAGGTCGCGGGTTCAATTCCCGCACTCCGCACCTTGATTTTATTTAATATTTTGAATAATTTTTGCTATTTTTTCAAATTCATTTTCATCAAGTGATGGTCGTTTTACAAACATGCTATGAATTGGTCCTGCGCCATCAGTGGAGTTTCTTGGAACAACATGAACATGTACATGTGGTATCTCCTGACCGCTCTCCTTACCGTTATGAATTGCAATTAATGATGATAAAGAAATTGATTCAAGTTTTTTAGCTAAAATCTTGACTGTTTCAAAAAGATCCTTGCTGTCTGACTCGCTCATGTCTTGTATCTTAGCATAATGATTCTTTGGGATAACAAGTGTATGACCTCGAGCAAGTGGATAAGCATCTAAAAAGGCAAGTGAATTTGAAGTTTCATATAATTTTTTTGTAGAGATAGTTCCATTAACTATTTTACAGAAAATACAATCCATAGATCTTTTCTTCAAGAGAGCGTTAAATCTTTTACTTTACATCACATTTGTGATATGGCTTGTTCAATGCTAATTTTGTCATGCGCTTCTGGCATTTGTTTTATATACATTTTAAAATCTTCTTTGGCAATATCTGACTTTTTCTGTTCAAATCTTGCCAATCCACGATTTTTGTAAATTGGTGCAAATCTAAACGAGTCAACCTCAATTGCTTTAGTATAGTATTTCTCGGCATTCTGAAAGTCCTTGGCTTTCAAGTAATAATTACCCAGTCCTCTGTAAGCCAGATAATACTTTGAATTTAGTTCTATAGTTTTTTTATAGTAATCTAGAGCTTCGCTAGAATTTTGATCATTTAGTATTCCCGCCAAGAGACACATGGCAGTTGAATTTGATTTATTCATCTCAATAGCTTTTTTTAGCATAGTTATAGTCTCGTCAGTTTTGCCTTGAAGTCTTAACTTTTCTCCGTCAAAACACAGTCTATTAGATCTAGTTTTTTTTTCATCAAATGTATTTACATCAGAGACAATATCATGTGGAATTAGCAAGAGCATCAATCGGTCATCTTCTTGCCATTGTTCATCAAATCTTTTCTCAGGGATTGCTCCTATTTTTTCAGGTTCTGGTATATAGTGAAAAATGGTTTTTTCTATCTCATCATACCCAACAACAAGTGATGCATGTTGTACTACATCTTTGATTCCTGGAAGTATCACAATTGGTGGAACTCCAATATCTATCATTTTTTTGAGTTCTTTAAGACTAGAATTTGAAATAATAGCTGAAAGACCATGTCGTTCTGCAAGCTCAACACCTTCGATGAGAATACTTCCTTTCATGTTAGGATATTTTTTTGCAATTTCTGTGGCCTCTTTTAGTGGCAAGTCTATTCCCCAGTATTTTGATACTGCACTAACAACTAATGGTAGACAGATGTTTTCCTCTTGTACTAGCGGAATCTCAAGTGTATGAGTCGAGTCCATCAATTAATCAATCAATTATACAATATTAATACTATTTAATGGAACTAAATTTTTCCAATATAGCTTTTCCATCAATACTCATTTCAGGATGAAATTGTGTTCCAAAAATATTTTTGTTGTCATACTGGAATATCTCAAATTTACAATCATCAGATGTGGCTATTTGTGTAAAAGAAGAATCAAGTTTTGATACCATGTATGAGTGGCTTTCAAATCCTTTTATTTTTCCAC
>JARLFW010000150.1 GCA_031296345.1 Nitrosotalea sp.
AGCTTACAAGATATAGTTTCAGAAGAGAACAATCTGGAGAACTTGTAGGTCTTCGAAGACTGCGTGCATTTACAATGCCAGACTGTCATGCAATGTGTGTGGATATGAACCAGGCAAAAGAAGAATTTAGAAAAAGATTTGAACTGTCGCGTGACGTTATCAAGGGATTAGGTATTGATGACACTGATTATGAAATGGCAATTAGATTTACTGAAGAATTTTACAATGAAAATAAGGATCTAATTGAAGAAATTGTTGCAAAATTGGGCAAGCCGGTTCTTGTTGAAATGTGGAAAGAGCGATTTTTCTATTTTGTATTAAAATGGGAGTTTAACTATGTTGATAGTTCTGGAAAAGCCTCAGCACTATCTACTGACCAGATAGATGTAGAGAATGGAAAAAGATACAATATTGATTTTATGGATGATCAAAACAAGCCACAATATCCTATAATTTTACACAACTCTCCTAGTGGTGCAATTGAGAGAGTAATCTACACTCTCTTGGAAAAAGCAGCAAAGGATCAAAGAGAGGGAAGAAAGCCCATGTTCCCATTATGGCTTGCCCCTACACAGGTACGACTCATTCCTGTAAAACCAGAATTTTTGGCTCATTGTGAAAAACTTGCCGATACTCTAACTGAGAGTAACATTCGTGTTGATGTCGATGATAGAAACGAGAGTGTTGGAAAAAGCATACGAGATGCAGAGACTGAATGGATTAGATACATCATAGTCATAGGTGAAAAGGAAGCAAATTCTTCTACGTTGTCAGTACGTGACAGAAAATCAAAGGATCCTAGAAATCTATCGGTTGCAGAACTTGCTGCAGATATCCAAGAAGAGACCAAGGGAAAACCGTTTATGCGAATAAACATGGGCCGAAGTGTGGCAAAAAGGCCACAGATCATGGTCTGATATGATCAAGAAGAGTCTAAATCTCTCGGATCAAGCTGTAATGATTTGTTGAAACACTCTAACTCCTCATTATATCTTCCAAGACCTCGTAACGCAACTCCTTTTTTGTTAAGTAACTCCGGATTGTTTGGCTGCATTACGATTGCCTGATCAAAGTAACTCAGAGCTTCATCAAAATTTCCATCAAGAATTAACTGTGATCCTTTTTTGATCAATTCCGAAATATCTTTTTCCACTGATATTGGCATGTTACTTCTGCCTTAAGTTATTTGCGGGATAGGTTCATTGCAATAACTTCAGACATTAGTTTTGCAGCAACAGATGCAGTTGCACCGTTATCATATGGTGGACACAGCTCCACAATATCCATACATCGAATTGTATTACCTTCTAAAGCGTATATCATGTCAAATAGTTCGCGTGATGTAATTCCCATAGCTTCTGGATTGCCAACTCCTGGTGCAAATGCTGGGTCTAAGACGTCTAAATCTATACTAACATAGATTTTATCAAAAGTTGACATGAAATCCTTGACCATCTTTGGTCCTCTTCCTTCTCTGATATCTTTGTCAGTAACAGTATTTACTTTATGTTCAGTCTTGAATGCAAGTTCTTCTTTTACAAATGATCTTGCTCCCACATGAACAATGTTTTCTGCGCCTCTTTTTTCTATGATTCTTCTAAGATAGGCTGCATGGCTTAGCTTAATGTCTGCATATTCGTCTCGTAAATCATAATGCGCATCAAATACAATATAGCCAGTCTCTTTTGGAAATGCCATGTAAGTCCCATATGTTATCAGGTGCTCTCCTCCCAAAATTATAATCTGTTTGTCTCTTGCTGCAAGTTCTGTGGTGATTTTTCCTATCATATCAAGGACCTCAGTTGCAACTACAGTATGATACGTATTTCCAAGGTCTTCAATATTGACACTTTCCAAATCTACGTTAAATCTTGTTGAGAATATCTCAATATTGTTAAAGGCTTGTCGTACTGCATCTGGGCCAAATCTTGTACCTGGTCTAAATGAATGAGTTGAATCAAATGGAATTCCATATACTATTGCAGATACGTCGCCATCTTCACTTGGGCTAGTAATTAGCGGATTTCGATTCATGTATAAATCAAGATAACTCATTTGTAACGCTCATCATTTTGTGGCAGTATAATAATATTTCATTAAAACATATTTTCCGTCAAATCCAGAGATTTCCTAAATCGTTTGGGGTGAATGATGATTATGAAATATTATTCTAAATTGAATTAGTAATTTGCTTGATTAATTGAGCAAGATTAGTAAAGAGCTGACAAACTAGGTCTGAATTTTCAGCCCATTGTGGATTGTGATGACTTGATTGATCAATTGTACATAATTGATTCATCGCCATCGTTCCAGCATAGAACATGATTGCAATTACAAAAAATGCAACAGTGGCGTATATGACCTTTTTACCGCTCATCGAAACGAATCTCTGGCACTAGACTATAAAGTAATGTCCAATTCACGCCTAAAGTATAACAGAAAAGTCTCAAGAACTGTTAGTCAAATAATATTTCAAACTATATTCAATTATATGAAATCTCAAGTATTGTCTGTTATTCTGTAGCTAC
>JARLFW010000151.1 GCA_031296345.1 Nitrosotalea sp.
GTATGCATTCCAGAACCTGCATCCATTGAGATTGGTTTTGGCATCATGGTTGCAACTTTGTCATACTTTTTAGCAATGTTTCTAATAACATACTTGTAAGTCTGAGCGCCATCTGCAGAATTGGTTAGAGTATCATATCTAATATCGATCTCACATTGTCCAGCAGTAGCTACTTCATGATGATGATTATCACATAAAATACCAAAAGATTCATTCAAGCACTCGACACAGTCATTTCTAAATTCTGTTAATGTGTCAGCTGGCGTACTTGGATAGTATCCTTTCTTTAATGCCATTGGGTATCCCTTTCCATCTTGACTCCATGGTGCCTCTTTGGATTCTATTGAATATGATTGGCCTTTGTATGGAGTAAGTACATCCCAAGTAATTTTATCAAATACGAAAAATTCTACCTCTGGACCCCAGTAACTATTGTCAAATCCCTGAGTTTGTAGGTACTTCTCAGTTTTTTGAGCAATGCCTCTTGGGTCAGATTCTAGTCTGCCTTTGTTTCTACTCTTATAAACATCACAAATCAATCTGGCAGTTTTTGCATTTTCCATCCAAGGAATTAATGCAAAAGTACTAGGATCTGGTTTTAAGACCATATCAGAATCTTCTATTGTAGCAAATCCTACAATCGAAGAACCATCTAGTTTTGGAAGCCCATCTTGCATTTGTTGTGGGGTAAATAGATTTGCAGAAATTGTAGTATGATGGAATCTACCTCTAAGACCTGTAAATTGTAAATCGATAAATTTTATCTGATCATGCTTAATTTTTGAGAAAACATCTTCAGAAGTATAAGAAACTGGTACTGGTTCTCCACCAATCACTTTATATGGCAATTTTGCACCTTGATCATAACACAAAGGGGTCTATGATTTAAGTATTGTTGGATATGGAAATGTCAGAAATAAAAATTGATGTAAATTCATTATATGCTATTCTTCTTCGCGAAGTAGAAAACGATTCAGTTCAGGAGGTAGATCCTAATCTATATCATAATATTGCAGAATTTCTTGGTAACTTAAAAAATCATGATTATGATGGAATAGAATCAAAGATTACTGAATCACTAGTAAAAATGATAACAGAAATGACTTCGATTCTTTTGAAGATTAGAATTGAAAAGGCAACATCTCTAGATGAAATTGATTATTCAAATTTACTTGATGAAGAGAGATTTATTTTAGATTCTGAAGATGAACTACGACAAAGAAAAGATACTATTCTTTCTGCAACACTTAATGGAAGATTAAAACTTCTTGAGACGGTAGGACAAAATCACCGAGCTAGATCAATTGTAATTCGATTTCTCAAACCAATAGATCAGATAATGGGTACAGATTTGCAGACATACGGACCATTTGAATCAGAAGATGTAGCCACCTTACCATTTGAGAATGCGCGTTCCTTGATTGAAAAGAAAGTAGCAGTAAAGGTAAGCTGGGAAGACTAGAAATAAGACAACCGTCTAATTGTAAAATAACATGCATAATGGAATAGACCTAGACGTATACTTTCTAATTATATTGTATCCTGTTGCTGGATTATTTATTATAGAAATGATCTGGAGGGGAATCAAGATCATCCCAAATTGGATAAAACTCCTAACTCAAGCCGTGATGTGTGTGGGTTTTGGAATAGCATATCTTACAATGACTGTTGCTCATTGGCTAACAGCTGGGGTATTACTTGCCTTGGCATTTGCGCTGTTTTATCAGGCAAGACTTTCAAAACTTAATCCTAAGAAAGCAATGTATTAACTAAATTTTCCAAAAATTCGCTTGATGAAACTCTGTCTACCTATTCCTTTTGTTCTCTGAATCTTTTTTTCCCCAAATTTCGTTGCTCTTATTTGGAATAACTTTACACATCTATGATCTTCTGGTAATCGATGTTCTGCACAAAACTTGTCTTTACAATAATTACATTCAAAAGGTAAGTCCTGTTTTTTTCCACAATAGGCGCAGTCAAATTGTTCCATAATTATAATTAATTGAGATACTAAATTAGTGTTCGTAAGAAAAATTACTTCCAAAATAAGATATCAATTAACAAAACTTATTTACGCAAGACAGCAAGATGAAGAACAGTTTTCAATATGATAAAAGGTCATGTAGCTGTAATAACGGGCGCTAGTAGCGGAATAGGCTATGCTACTGCTCTTGCAATAGCAAAAGCTGGTGCAAAAGTTGTAGTTGGTGCTAGAAGAATTGAGAAATTAGAACAACTCAAAAAAGATATTGAAAAAATCGGAGGAGAATGTATTGCAGTTTCATGTGATGTGACAAAACGCACTGACTGTGAAAATTTGATTAATACTGCTATAAAAAAATGGAATAAGATAGACATTCTAGTAAATAATGCAGGATTAATGCCTCTGAGTTTTGTAAAGAATCTCAAAGTAGATGAATGGGAACAAATGATTGATGTAAACATCAAAGGGGTAATGTTTTGTACTTCATCTGCAATTCCTCATATGATAAAGCAAAATTCTGGTCATATTGTAAATATTTCATCAATTGCCGGAAGAGTAGTTTTTCCTGCAGGTAGTGTTTATTGTGCAACTAAATTTGCAGTATGGGCTTTTAGTGAAGGACTTCGACAAGAACTATCTGTTAAAAATAACATACGAGTTACAACAATAGAACCAGGAATAGTGAGTACTGAACTTACAAATACTATTACTGACAAATCTCTCGAATCATTTGTGACACACTCAAAAACAATTCAATCTCTCAAAGCTGAAGATATTGCAAATTCTATAATGTTTGCACTTGAATCTCCACCTCACATGAATGTAAATGAAATTGCAATTAGACCTACTACACAAGAAAAGTAGTTTCGATACATTGCCATGAGACCAATTAATGTTGTAATTTTAGGAGGAGGCTTTGGAGGTCTTGCTGCAGCAAATGAATTACGAGAGAATCTTCCTCAAGATATACGAATTACAATAATTGACAAAAAAGATTGGTTCATGATGGACCTTGTGAAGCTTTGGATAATTAATGGGACAAGAGAATTTGAATTATCAAAAAGGCCACTAGAAAGTATCACAAAGAAAGGTATTGAGTTTGTAAATGAAGATGTAATGAAGATAGACCCCATTGGAAAATTAATCCGAACAAAATATAGACAATTTCATTATGATTACTTGATAATCGCATTAGGTGTTGAACTTGCACCAGAGAAAATTCCAGGTCTAAAAGAAAACAGTCTCATCCTTTATGATATCAATGATGTTCCAAAAATTAGAGATACCCTAAGACAAATGAAATCAGGCAAGATTGCAATTGTAATTACTGGTCTTCCATACAAGTGTCCTCCCGCTCCATTTGAGGCCGCTCTACTGATAAGGTCTGTTCTTGAAGAAACAGGAGCAAGTGATTCTGTTACAATAGATTTCTACAGTCCAACACCAATTACACTTCCTGCAGGAGGACCACAAGTAAGTGAAGAAATATTTCAAATTCTAAAATCCAAAAAGATAGAGTTTCATGGAAATCATAAAACCATAGAAGTTGAACCAAATAAAATAAAATTTGAAAATGGCGAGACAGGCTTTGATGTTCTAATTTCAGTTCCCCCTCATAAGGTTCCTGCAGTTGTAATAGAATCAGGCTTTGCAGAAAATGGAAAGTTTGTAGTAGTGGATAAAACTTGCACAACAAAATATGAAAATGTATATGCAATAGGTGATGTCAATCAAATAATGGTAACTGATAAAATTGCTGTACCAAAAGCAGGAATTTTTGCCGAAGCCGAAGGGGTAACAGTTGCAAGAAATATAATCTCACAAATAAAAAACGAACTGGAAAATGCAATCTTTGATGGAAAAGGAGGATGCTTTTTAGAAACTGGAAAGGGAACTGCGGGCTATCTTCAAGTTGACATGTTTGCAACTCCAGATCCGCTGACTCGATTACAATCTTCATCAACAGAACACTTTTCAGAAAAAGAAAAGTTTGAACAAGAAAGATTGAAAAAGTGGCTTTAGATTTTAAGATAGAAAATTCTTGACAGCAATTTAATCCCATAATTTAATAATTTCAACAATAGCCAGCACCTTGAGGGGCCGTAGTCTAGCTTGGTATGATACTAGCCTGGGGTGCTAGAGGTCGCCGGTTCAAGTCCGGCCGGCCCCACCATGAGACAAATCATGAGATTTTGTCATTATTTACAATCTACTTACTAATGTCAATTTGTCAAGCCATTTTTTGTAGAATTATACTTGTAACTAATCATGGGAAAAAGAAAATTCACTATTGACCTTGGTGATGAGAAAATTGAGGTAGAAGGACATCAACACAAAAATGTTGCAATCAAATATCTCATGAAGCGACGAAGATCTCTTCTTATGACAAGAGACAAAGAAAAGGTAGAGAAACTCTTTGAAGCTGTACCAAAAATAATTTCAATAGTGGGTGGTCATCTGATTAAATCCTACAAGATAAACTGGGAAAGAGAAGGAACAACAGAATTTGAAGGTTCTAGATTTGTCTTTACCTTAACTGATCTACCTGACAAATCTGTACAAATTGTTGCAAATTAATTTCCCATTTGAGTCTTTTTTGAATTAGAATTTTTTTACAAGGTAGATTTTATACTTGAATTATAACTTGGAAATCCTAATACATCTTGATACGCTTTTGGAATCATCTGTTTTGATTGCATTAAAAGATCACTTGCAGCAGAATCAAGAACATATGTAACAGCCCAATCTTCTTCACTTCTAATTGACCTACCAAAGCCCTGTAGCAACTTTGTTAATGTCTGAGACTTGTACCATAAGGGAAATTTTTGCATCTTAATCTTAGTTCGTTTCTCACTTAGGTTAGGATATGGTACCTTTGCTATTATCTGAAATCTGGACAAGTCATCTTTCAAATCAACCCCTTCCCACAACGATGATGAAAGCAATACTCCATCTTCATCAGAAGAGTGTTCTTGTAACATTTCATCTTGTGTCATTCCATTCTCATTTCTACTGTGACAAATTCTAATTCGATGTCTATTTTTCTCAGAAAGATTGTTTCTTATGTCAAAACATCTCTTCTCTGATGAAGTAAGTATCAATCCTCTTTCATCAGCATGTTGTGACATGATCTCATCAATTTTTTTTATGACTGCAAGTTCATCATCTTTACTTGCAGAATAACTCAGTTTTTTTGTATTAAGAAAATTAATTCTTCTTTTATCTGGAGCAAAGGGAGATCTTGGAGTGTCTACAAATCCAACTTTTGATGGTTCAAGTCCAGCATTTTCGCAAAAACTAGCCTTGTCTATTGTAGCTGACATGAATATTTGATGCTCTATATCAAAGAAAGTCTTGACATATTTTGAAATGTCAAGTGGCTTGACCGAAACTGATCTGAAATTTCCTCGCTCGTCGTTGAATGGATCATTTACAACAAAATTGTTTTTGTTTAAGAATATCTCTGCATGAGCATTTGCCATCTTTTCATATCTTGATTCTAATTTTGCAAGTAAGGCATAGTCAGGGTTTAGAATAAATGCTCTACTGTCCAGCAATTCCTTGATCTGTTCTGAATATGATCTTGCCAAATCATCAAGCAATTTTGCTACCATGCTCATCTCTGTCAGATTGTATGGCTTTTCATCAATGTGGCATTCAGAAAGATATGCGTTGTAAATATCGACACCAATGAATTGTATGATCTGATCTTCTACCTTGTGTGCCTCATCAAAAATTGCAATTGGTTTTGAGACATACTCTGCATAGGCCTTTCTATTGAACTTCATCAGCTGAAAATATGCAGCATAGTTCCAGATTGAATGAGGTGAAGTCAGTGCACGATATTTTTGCTCATAGTAATAACAGAAATCCTTGGTGGCATCTTGTGGTTCTCCAAGCTTTGGCTTGAATTGGCAAGACTCTTTGATTTTTTTCCCATTTTTCATTGTTGTCTCTTCGCATAGGCCTTTCTCACAAGTAAGGCCTTTCTGGATTGCACTCCTTGTATCTGATTTGAGGACCGATTCCTGATCCATCAATTTGAGACAGGCAAAATTTGATTTTCCCTTTACAGGCATTAGAAATTTTAGGTCTTTAGAATACTGGTCCTGTAATTGTTTGGAAGCGGTAACTATGAAAGAACTACCATAATATCTTGCTAGAGTTGCTGCAATGAGAGATTTTCCAACTCCAGTTGGAGCTGATAGAATGATTGTCTTGTATCCTGATTTGAGTTGTTGTTCTATTCCTTGCAAGATCTCTTTTTGTATTTCTCTAGGTTTGAATTCCTCTGGAAAGTGTTCAAGAACTGTAGTCATATTAATTCAGGTTGATAAAACATTGAAAGAACAATACTTAATCGCTTGTTTTGACAAACAACCTAACAATTGGTAAAAACTTTGTCAGTTTGATAGATTATAATTTTAATTAATTCACACCAAAGATCCTAAATAATTTGGTAGAAATCATTTTAAAAGACATTTTGGAATACTAGCAACTATAAATCAGCTAAATATGATCATCATAATTTTATCTCACAAATAATCATCCAATTTTATTGAACTTTTGTAGACTCTTCCAGAGATACCAAGTTGCCGCAGTTCTGTGTGGTTTCCATCTTTGACCAAGTTTTTCAACCTCTTTTGGTTTTGGCATCTCAGACAATGAAAACAGTATCTGAACACCTTTTCTCAAAGCAAGATCGCCAACAGGAAAAATGTCTTGCCTTCCAAGAGAAAAAATAAGAAACATTTCTGCAGTCCATCTTCCTATTCCCTTGACCTGGGTTAGGTGTGTAATCACATCCTCGTCACTCATCCTTGAAATTGTTCTCATGTTCAACTTACCTTCCTCTACGTGTTTTGCCAAATCTTTTAGGTAGTCAATCTTCATACTAGATAGGCCAACCGTACGAAGCTTGGATTTTCTTGTGGCAAGAATTTCAGAGGCAGTTGGAAATTTTAGGTATAATTCTTTGAATCTCTTAAAAATTGCATCCGCTGCACTGGTTGCAAGCTGCTGAGAGATTATAGATTCTACCAGTACAACAAAATGGCCGTTTCTTTTCTTTAATTCATACTTGCCAACTATATCTATGACACCAGCAAGTGTTGGATCCTTTCGAAGAAATATTATCGCATCGTCAGATGTCATTTCTAGCTTGGCTCTGGATGTATAGTAACTATGGAATTTTTTATCTGATTTTTTATTTTGTTTTCCATCTCTGATACTATATCATGAACTTCCTCAATTGTAAGATCTTTTTCAAATGAACAATCAATATCAATCTTGAATATGTCCTGTAGGTGTAATGTTATTACTCGACCAATTTTTTTTACTTTGGGATATTTTTTTATGATGTTGGCAACTTGCTCTTCTATTGTAATGTCTTCAATAGGAATGCTATTTGGAATTGAAACATATGGTTCAAGATGAATGGTAATGTGATTGACATTTGCAACCGCTTTCTTTATTTGAGATTCTATTTCGTCTGATACACCATGCGCATCTTCAAGTGACATGTTTCGGTCAACCATTACATGCAAGCTTATGAAGATTCCATTTTCTGCAGAAAAAGAGTTTACATTATGAATTCCTTTTACTCCATTTACTAAAGCTGAAACATTATTTATGATGTAATCTGCAGGTACATCTTTCCAAGTTGGCTGAAAATGAATAGTTACGTTAGAATTTGTAATAGCATTTTTGATATTTTTTTCTACATTAGCACTAATTTTATGCGCTTCTTCAAAACTAGAAGCAGCACTTAATGATATTGTAATTTCTGTAAAGATATCACTACCTGATCTGCGTATCTGAACAGACTCTGTCTTCATCACTCCAGTTGTATTACTTACAATATCATGTACTCTTCTGACCATATTTGCAGGAACCGCATCTGTTAGTTCAAGGCCGCTCTTGTGAATTAGCTTCAAGCTCAATGCAGCAAGCAAACCTCCTAGAATTAATGCTGCAATATAGTCTCCTTGGTAAAATCCCATGATTACAAACACAATTCCTACCAAGGCAACAGAAGTGGCACCCATATCCATGAGGGCATGATAAAGGTCTACTCGAAGCGAAGAACCATCTGTTTTCTCAAGAGCTCTTCTCAGAATTGCTATCCTGAAGAAAATAGTTCCTAAGGTGTAGACTGCCGCCATGATTGCAAGAACTCCTGGCAAAACTACTGGCTTTGGTTCCTGAAATCTTGATATTGACTCATAAATGAAAAACGATGAAATAATGAGAATTATGATTCCTGCAACAAAACTTCCCATTGTCTCAATTTTTCCATGACCGTAAGTATGTTCTCTGTCAGGTGGTTTTGTAGACCATTTTGCAGCAACAAGTAAAACCACAGTTACAATAGAATCCAATATTGCATGAACACTATCTGTGATAAGGGCCAGACTGTTAGAATAAATTCCGATCAAAAATTCTACTGCAAAAGCAGAAAGTATCACTGAAAGAGAAATCTTTAGTGCATTTGTCTTGATATCTTGTAAGCTCAACTCTTGTCTAACCCCAGCATCTTTAATATCTCATCAAAATTCTCTCTTGACTGGTCATGCTTGTATTTTTTTAGAGGGTCTATCAATTTTTTCTTGTTTGGTATTTTTATAATATTTTTAACTATACTTGAAAGAGCAGAGCCTATGAATATTGATTGAGTAGCTGATGTAACGTTTGAAGTTCTTCTGTTTGTACTTCCACTTTCA
>JARLFW010000014.1 GCA_031296345.1 Nitrosotalea sp.
AAGGTTCTGATTATAGAATCTTGATCGTTTAACAGATTGCCCAGCATCGTTTTTGCATCTGGGTATGTGTTTGGTTCTTCTTTCAACCTGGCATTCTTTGTAAATTCTACAAGTGTTGCAATGCTCTTACTTCCAAGTTCTCTGATTCTTTCGGCAACATCGTCTATTATGACATCAAGTTCTTCATATTGTCCTTCAAAGAACTTGTGTAGATCATTGAACTGGGGTCCTGTTACATTCCAGTGATAGTTTCTTGTTTTTGTATATAGTATATATTCATCAGATACTAACTTTTTTAGAATTTCAATTACCACCTTGCGGTTTTGTAGTGAAATTCCTATATTTGGTTCCATGATAGACCTACTATTTTATTTTCTTTGATAAAAGTATGATCCTAATTTTCACTAGTGGGTAAAGTGAAAAAATTGAGAAAAATAGAGTCGAGTCTTGCAAGTCTCAAACCAAAATAGAAAGTGGGGGCAAAATGAGCCCATGATAAACCGCAATCAAAGTGATTAGACATTTTCAGACAGTATCAACCAAAAAGGTAACAGTTCCTCTGAGTCATCTCAAACATGATTCATTTACTTCGTCCCAGAAGACTTTCACTTCCTCTGGAGGTGCAAGTATATTTGTAACACGACATCTAAACAATGAAATCTTGATTTTCTTTGAAGTGTCAAATTGGTTTCGACCAAGTTTGCCATATCCTGTTTTGATTTCAATCCATCTGAAATCTTCCGGTTTCATATCCGCCAAGTTTCGTGGATCTTTATTTTCATATGTCTTACAAGCCAAAAAGTCGTATACAAATGAAGGATTTTCTTCTTTCTTGTTGCTATATTTTGCAATCACTGTAATCTCTTTTTGAATTTCTGAAGGAATCTTTACACGTATTCTCTCAAAACCATGCTTGAATTCTAATTTGTTTTTATGAATTCGGTCTTTGTAAATCTGTTCCAAGGAGGCATATGCCCAACCGTTCTGTACACAAAATTCCTTGCAATATGTTTCTCCCAATACGCTACGCAATTCAGGAGTTATCTTCAGATGCCCCATGAAATCTTAATCATTATCTAAGATATAACAAATTCCTACAGTCACAATCTTTTTACTCGAGTCCCTTTTCCATCTTGGAAATTAATTTTTCAAGCTTTTCTTCGTCAATTTCAATATCTTGACTGATACCTCCAAGAGGGCAGGCTGAAATTGAGAATTTCAAAACTGCAGCTATTGTCTTGATCTCTTCTTCATTAAGATCTATCTGAGTCAATGTAGTTCTTGTATGTATATGTGATATAAACAGAGAGAGGCATTATTGTACCGAAACTTGTAAGATTAGATAAAGAATGTAAACTAGTTTATGAAAGCCGTTAGTAGTAACCTGCTCAAGTATCAATTTTATATAATAAAACATCTTACAGTACTCATGGCACAAAGAAGAGATTACAACATAATGGTAAAAAAAGACGGTAAATTCTATGTGGGATATTGTATTGAAATTCCTCAAGCTAAAGGCCAAGGAAACACCAAATCTGAGGCAATAGATGATACTAAAAAAGCCATCAAGCTATGCCTGTCTTACTTGGCAGATAAAAAAAGAAAGTCTGCCTATAAATTAGTAACTGTATCAGTTTGAGTCTTCCAGTATTAGGTTGGAGAGAGGTACTAAAAGCGTTAAGGAAAAAAGGATTTTACGCAACAAGACAATCTGGCAGTCATATAATAGTAGAAAATGATGAAGGCTTATGGACTGCAATTCCAAGAAAAGATGAACTTGGAAAAGGGTTATTGCTTCAAATAATTTCAGAGTGCGGTATCACGAAAAAAGAATTTCTAGATCTATTGTAAAACATCTGGGCATTAAACTAGAATTCTAAATCCAGTAGTGGGTCTTACCAGATTAGACAACGGATGTTTAACTAATTCCTGAAATCTATATGCGGTCTTACAGGATCCATATCTATGATTGATGTTTTTATTTTATGCTATTTCTATTTACGCGCATCGAGATAGGTGAATTTTTAAAATTCTATGAAACAACATTTGCCTCTAAAGTGCGACAATTTTTTATTTTTTTTCATTAGATTGATGAGTTAACTCATCATAAATTTGAAAAAATCAGCTTTGATTTTATCAATATCCGTCAGCTTATCAGTTTCCAAGCTTATGTCATCTAAAACAGCATTATAGTCGTGTTTGTAAACTTCTTTCAGTACTGTTTTCAAGTATTCGGGATGATCTAAACAATCATCCATTCCACAACTAAATTGAGCTTTAAGCTTAGCCAACACCAGATTATAGTTAACATTTCCTCTTCTCATCAATACTATTTCTATACAAGTTATGAAGGCTATCTTATTTTCGGCTTCAAGTGAACCCATCTAAAACCATCAACATATCATTTTATAAGATTTTTCATTCTAAAATTTCAAATTAATGTCATAAATTTTCAGAATAAACAAACACAGTCTTTTGACCCCATATCATGTAATCTCTTGTGCAGACTCTATACTAACACGAAACGGTTCGTGTTCTAAGGGTAATACCTTAGAGCATGAGCCGAATTGAACGAGTCTGCAATTTTTTCCATTTTTGCTTATTGCTTACTTGGGATCTGTTGTGTTGTCGGGTGATGAATTATGATTTACACTAGGTATTGATTCCATTTAGGTTTCAGATTTCGTTAGTTGAAGTTATGAGATCAGGTTAGTGCCGTGTCGTAAATTCCCAGAGGCTATT
>JARLFW010000152.1 GCA_031296345.1 Nitrosotalea sp.
CGTGTAAAGTGTTTTTTTGATTTTATCTGTGATGGATTTTGATGAAGATGTACCTTAAATGGTACCACCTTCATTGCCTTCTTTTCTTTCCTCATCTCGCTAAAAGCAAATCCCATATAGATGGCAAACAGTCCTACAAACACTAGTCCATCCATAAAATTATAACCGTCGATGAACATGACCGCACCAGCAACGGCGGTTATTATCAGAAAAATTTTATCCAATCCAAATTCTTTAACATCAATGAATTTTTGCGGAGCTTTTGATAGGCGTGTAGTTGCTATAATTAACATAATTGCCAATCCAAAAGTCATCATGAATAAATTACTTCCAAGAGCAGAACCTATTGCAGTACCATATGATCCACTTTTTGCAGCAGCTACAACTATTCCTATTTCTGGCAATGTTGTTGCCACACTAAGTAATGTCCTACCTACAAATCTCCCACCCCATCTTTCTGCAAGGTGTTCGGCTCCATCAGATAGTAACCAGCTGGCAAAAATTAGTTCTCCTAACCAGCCAAGTAATAAAAGCACATTAGCGGCCACTACATATTTCTATCAAATCAAGTATTATTATTTGTGACTACAAATTAAATTTCATACAACTAAAATCAGAAATAGCAATAAAGAGTTAAAATGATAAAAACGATTTATTTTTTATTTTGCTAATCTTTAACAATAATCATAGTAAGCGTAGATTTTATTCCATCCAATTTCCTTATTTGATCAGTTATAGTCTCCCTCAATGATTCCATTGAATCAGATTCAATAATCATCAATACGTCATAGACTCCATAAACAGGATAGGCTTCTTTTACACGAGGTATTTTTTTCAATTCATTTACAATTTGAAGTTCTTTACCAAGTTCTGCATTCATCAAAACAAACGCGCTATGCATGTAAAAAGTCAGTATGTCTAGAATAAAAACAGATTGAATTTGTCCAAAAAAGCTATTGTTAAGCTTAAAAAATTCACCCAGCTAGAATTAATAAGGTATAGTACGGTACCAATACCGTAACATGAAGACTAGAATGACATACATATCAGTTGAAGTGGCAGACCACTTCTCGGATTTCATCATAAAAAGAGATGAACAAGTATTAGATGCGGTAAAAGCACGAACTAGGGATTTTAGTACTATTTCCATCCTAAAATTGTTGTATCAACTAAGATGCAATCCCATGACTTTCTCTGATCTATATGTAAAGTCAAATATCAGAATGAAGAGATCATTTCTAAATTACCTTCATCTGTGCGTATCATACAATTTTGTAAGCAAGGAACCCAGTGGGTCAAACATGGTATATTCCATAACTGACAAGGGAAGGACAATGTTGGATCTATTCATGCAAAAAAGCATCAAGAATACAATTACATAATTCTTTTATTCCAATCACATAGAGCAGATTCATTGGGAATTAATTACAAAGATGCAGGTATTGATATCAACAAGATAAAGCAGAGCCAGATAAGCATAGGAAAACTCATTGCGTCTACTCACAAGTTACAAAAAAAGGTAAAGACGCTGTCAGGATTTGGACATTATGCAGGAATTGTAGAGATACCAGGTGGTACATTATTAGCAACTCATACAGATGGGGTCGGAACCAAAGTCATGATTGCGCAATCTATGAAAAAATACGATACGGTTGGAATAGATTGTGTTGCAATGAATGTAAATGACATAATATGTACTGGTGCAGTTCCCATATCTTTTGTTGATTACATTGCAGCTAATAGAAATGATCAAGAAATATTCAAGCAAATAGTTAGAGGACTTGTAAAAGGTGCAAAAGAAGCTCAGGTTCCCATAGTGGGTGGGGAGACTGCAATATTGCCTGATTTGATATCAGGAAAGAATTTTTCTTTTGATTTAGCAGGAATGGTTGTAGGAATTCTTAACAAACGGGACATGATTCTCGGTAACAAAATAAAAAAAGGAGACATCATTATCGGAATAAACAGCAGTGGGCTACACTCAAACGGATATTCACTTGCAAGAAAGGTTCTCTCAAAATATCCTATACGAGAAAAGATAAAGGGCCTCGGAGTTCTGGGTGATGCACTTCTTGAACCTACCAAGATCTATGTCAAACCAGTTTTACAGGCCATCAAAGAATGTAACATCCATGGATTAGCACACATAACAGGCGGTTCATTTACCAAGCTTTTGAGACTAAAAAAGATAGGATTTATGCTAGATAACCTGCCTGAGCCCCCGGTAATATTTCAGATAATTGAGAACCAAGGCGTTACAAAAGAAGAGATGTACAAGACATTCAATATGGGAATCGGATTTTGTATAATTGCACCAAAAGAAGAAGAAGTCAGAATAGGTCAAATCTTCAAAAAACACGGATTCCACAATAGGCAAATTGGTAAGATAATTGAGAAAAATGGCGTCCACATAGACAAGACAAGAATAGCATAGTTACATGTAAAAATCGGAAATTTTACCCCAAGGATTCTAGATTAGGATTTAATACCCAAATTCATTCTAACAAGTCGTGCAAAAAGCAGGTGTGACGTTTGAGGATGCATGTAAAGAGATATCAGATAATCTCCTTTCCATTTCCAATCCTACAGACAAGGATACAAAAAGAGAAGTCAAAAGAATTTGTATAAAATATGCTCTAGAGAGAATTCCAAGAAATTATGAGATACTAGCACATGTAACAGGAACAGACTATGTGCGACTTCAAAAAGCCCTAGTAAGAAAGCCCGTCAAGACAGCATCAGGTGTTGCCGTAATTGCATTGATGCCAAAGCCATATGCATGTCCACATGGAAGATGCGCTTACTGTCCTGGAGGCATAGAGTTTAACACTCCAAATAGTTACACAGGACGAGAACCCTCAACACAAAATGCTATAGCAAATAGCTATGATCCGAAAAAACAAATTTTAGACAAACTTGAACATCTCATAGCATACGGTCATGACAGTACAAAACTAGAACTAGTGATAGTGGGTGGAACATTTCTTTTCATGCCACGCAGTTATCAGATCGATTTTATCAAATCATGTTTTGATGCTTTAAACGGATTTGATTCGCCAGATTTAGAATCAGCCCAGAAAAATAATGAGAAAGCAAATTTTAGAAATGTGGGATTTACAATTGAGACCAAACCAGATTATTGTAAGAAAGAGCATGTAGACTGGATGTTAGAATACGGTGTAACAAGAGTTGAGATAGGAGTACAGAGTCTTCATGAAAAAGTATACAAAATTGTAAACAGAGGACACACATACAAGGATGTAATAGAATCATTTCAGATATCAAAAGATGCAGGCTACAAGATTGTAGCTCACATGATGCCAGGACTTCCTTCAATGACTCCGGAAGATGACATTTCAGATTTCAAGAAATTATTTTCCGATCCTGAATTAAGACCAGATATGCTAAAAATATATCCTACTTTGATACTTGAAAATACTCCACTCTACGATATGTACAAGGAAAGAAAATTTATGCCATATTCAGATGATGCAATGATAAAAGTCCTAACAGAGATTAAAAAAATAGTTCCAAGATGGGCAAGAATAATGAGAGTTCAAAGAGAGATATCATCAGACCAAATAGTTGCAGGACCTAAACTTGGAAACTTACGTCAAATTGTACAGCAGAATCTAAAAAAACAAAACATCTCTTGCAAATGCATCAGATGTAGAGAAGCAGGATTATCTGAAAACATGATAAACATTGATGACATAAAATTACACAGAGAGAATTACGATTCTTCACATGGACACGAAGTTTTCTTGTCATATGATGATTCTAAGGACAAAATATTTGGATTTTTAAGATTAAGAAAACCAAGCAATATGGCACATAGAAGCGAAGTTGCAGGAAATACATGCATAGTAAGAGAGATTCACGTATATGGCAAGTCATTAAAGTTGGGAGAAAGAGACCATGATGGAATACAGCATTTAGGATTGGGAAAGAACTTGGTCAGCGAGGCAGAAAAGATTTCCAAGGAAGAATTTGACTCAAACAGATTGCTAGTAATAAGTGCCGTAGGAACAAGAGAATATTATAAAAAACTAGGCTATGTTCCTCTTGGTCCATACATGTCAAAGGATTTGAAATAATGGAAGAAGAGCAACAAATAATCGGCAGAGGGACCTGGATAGACAAACTTGCAGACGACTTGATACAAAGAGAAAAGGTACTTGGAAGAAAGACAGACCTAATCAGAGTAGAAAGTGGTCTTGGAGCATCTGGAATTCCTCACATTGGAAGTTTAGGAGATGCAGTTAGAGCATATGGAGTAAAACTAGCTCTTGAAAATTTTGGATACAAGTCTGAATTAATTGCATACTCTGATGATTTAGATGGATTACGAAAAATCCCAGAAGGCTTGCCAGAATCCCTAAAAGAACACATTGGAAAACCTGTCTCTTTTATTCCTGATCCATTTGGATGTCATGATTCTTACGGTCTACATATGAGTAGCCTCCTTCTGGATGGTCTTGATAAACTTGGAATACAATACAAGTTTCAACGAGGAGTTGATACATACAGAAATGGATTACTCAAAGATCAAATTCACACAATATTGACAAACAGTAAAAAAATTGGTGAAAAGATAGCTGAGTTGGTAGGTCAGGAAAAATACCAAGAAACATTACCATACTTTCCGGTATGTGCAAATTGCGGTAGGTTGTATACTGCAATGGCATACGAGTATTTGCCTGATGAAAAGAAGATCAAATACAAATGTGCAGATACGACAATTGGTTCAAGACCATTACAAGGATGCGGTCATGATGGGATTGCAGATATTACAAAAGATCTAGGCAAACTTCCTTGGAAGGTAGAATTTGCTGCAAGGTGGCAGGCATTTGATATTAGATTTGAGGCATACGGTAAAGATATCATGGATTCAGTCAAGGTAAACGACTGGGTGTCAGAAGAGATTTTGAATTTCCCGCCTCCAACTCATGTAAAATATGAAATGTTTCTTGACAAGGGAGGAAAAAAGATATCAAAATCACTTGGAAATGTACTTACTTCACAGGCTTGGCTTAGATATGGTACACCAAAAACAATTCTATTATTACTTTACAAAAGAATTACTGGAGCACGTGAAGTAGGTATTGATGATATACCTGCCCTAATGGATGAATACAACGAACTAGAAAATATCTACTTTGGAAAAACAAAACTGGACAATGAGACCAAAGTAGTAAGATCCAAGGGGTTATACGAATATGTAAATTTACTAAATCCTTCAAAGACTCAAAAGCCATATGTAAATTACAGATTATTAATTCAACTCTGCAGAATATTTAGAGAAAATAGAATACCTCTTGTTACAAAAAAACTAATGGAATATGGAACAATAAAAGAATCAAGTCAGGAAATAGACGAACTAATCACACTTGCTGGAAATTATGCAGATGATTATGACAATCCAGCAAAGATTGAGATTCAATTAGATGACATTTCAAAAAATGCATTAACCTATTTGGTCAGTATTTTATCAGATGAGGAAGAGCCAGTAGATCTTCAAAATACAATATATCAAATTGCAAAGGATAAAGGCATGCAACCAAAGGACATGTTCCGAATATTATATCAAATAATACTAGCATCAGATAGAGGTCCAAAAATTGGACCTTTGATCATAGACATTGGAAGAAAAAAAGTTGCTACTGCAATTTCCGAGTATTTGTAAGACATGGCACATAGCGAACACAACAGACCCAAGGGTTCAGGAGTAATACTAATTGCAATAGGAATTTTGATTTTCTTCTTTGCCCCAAGATACTACAAGCAAGATCTCATAGGAGGTTTGGCAATCATAGTTCTAGGCTTTGTGCTTGGTGGAATTGGCTTTTACATTGCTTTTTTTAAAAAAAGAAAATAATTCCAAGCACAGCCCAAAAGCAATACTTTTCTTACCTTAAACCAATGTTCTTTAGATGGGACTTTTTGGACGTACAAAAAAGGATTCAGAGAAATTTCAGTACAGTTTGGATAAGAAGAAAGAGAAGCCTGTTGAAGATGAGACTTCTCAGGAAGAAATTATTGATCTAAAAAAAGATATTCAAGATGCAGCAGTAATGTTAGGAACCTATTCTCAAGAATTAGAAAAAGCAAAGACTGAACTTGACGCTGTTACTCTAGAACTTAAAACCTCAAGAGAGGAAGTAGAAGATGCAAGAAGTGAAATTCATTCCATAAAAACAGTGCGAGATTCAATATTAAACCAAATAAAAGTTTCAAAAGAAGAATTGGAATTAACAAAATCACAATATGCACAAAATGACGTAGAACGAATAAAGAGGCAAATTAGTGAAGCGCAATATGAATTATCAAAATTA
Organism: Nitrosotalea sp.; assembly: GCA_031296345.1. GTDB lineage: Archaea > Thermoproteota > Nitrososphaeria > Nitrososphaerales > Nitrosopumilaceae > Nitrosotalea. The sequence goes on from JARLFW010000152.1 coordinate 6,336, forward strand.
AATTCTGAAAAAGAGTCTGTTGCTTCAGAGTTGGAAGAATTGAGATCTAAGGTATCATCTACAAGAGAAGAATATGAGAAAATTTCATCTTCCAATGAAATGAAGAAAAAGGAGATCATACTATCAAAGAAAGAGTTAGAGTTCATAGAAACAGAGCTTGCCACAGTAGGAAGAGGTGACAATACAAGGAAAATTGTCGAGGCGGCAGGAGCTGTTGCTGCGTCAATTAATGCAAAATACGAAGATACAAGAAAAGAATTAGAGATAATAAAAGTGGCTCTTGCAAGAACAAAAGAAGAATACGAAACGGCAAAAAAAGAGATAGAGATGCTAAAGAATAAAATCAATGAAAAAAATATTTCAAGTGAAACATAGTTTTAGAAAAGCATACCATTAGACATCCTTTTAAGATATGAACTATATACTGACTCGTGAATGAGGCGTTTGTCTTATTAAATGTCGATTATAAACAACAACAAAACATAATCGCAACCGCAAAAAAAATCCCAGTAGTAAAAGAAGTAAAGACAGTTTATGGAATTTATGATATTTTGATAATCATACAGTCAGACAATATGCAAGATATCAAGACTGCAATTGATGTAGATTTACACAAAATTGACGGAATAAACAACATCACCTCACTTATTTCCGTAAACTAAATTGTCTCAAGAATATGAAATCATCATAGTTGGAGGTGGACCTGCTGGATTGTCTGCAGGAATATTCATAGCAAGACAGAAGGTCTCTGTTCTTTTAATCTCAAAGGATTTGGGCGGGCAGTTAAATCTAATTCCTAAACTTGAGAATTATCCAGGAACCATAATGTCAAGTGGGCCATTACTTGCAAAAACCCTTGAGAATCAATTTCTAATGTTTGGAGGCGAGATGATTTACGATACAGTTGAAAGAGTAGATGAGATAGAAACAGGAATTAAAGTTAAAACAACTCGTTCTGAATACACAGCAAAATCAATAGTTGTTGCACCAGGAAAAGTGCCAAATAATCTAGGTATTGAAAATGAATCCACATTTATGAATAAGGGGATTCATTATTGTACAAAATGCGATGCGCCGTTTTATCAAGGTAAAACAACTGCAGTAATTGGAGTAGGAGCTTATCTTTTAGAATCAGGCATTTTACTTTCAAGAATGGCGTCAAAAATATACATGATCTACAAAGGAGGTGCACTGGGAGGAGATAAAGAAATGATTGCAGCAATTGAAAAGAAAGAAAACATAGAGCTTGTTCCTCAATCCTCTGTCAAAGCAATAACTGGTGGAAACAATCTTCAGTCAATTACAATTGTAGACAACTCTGGAGTTGAAAAGGTTGTCAATATTGATGGACTTTTTATCGAGATGGGTTCAAAGATAAATCTTGATTTTATAAAACATCTAGTAAAAATTAATACCAAAAGTGAAATCGAGGTTTCAAGTGATGGAAAGACTTCCCATCCAGCCATATTTGCAGCAGGTGATGCATCGAGTATTCCTTACAAGCAAATTGTGGCAGCATGTTCTGGTGGTGCCAATGCGGGATTATCAGCCTTCAATTACGTTGAAAAACTCAAGGGAAGACCAGGAATTCGGGCAGATTGGAAGAAGACCATAGGGGACACAGTATTTCATTACTAGATACTACATATAGCAAATGTTAGATTAATTTTCAGGAATAGGAAATTTAACAAGTTGTCTTCGAAGAGCAAATGCAAGACCTATTGAGACACATGAAATTAGTGCCGCAGTAAAAAATATGAGATTATATGATTCAGCCGTAGGAAAGGTGCCAATAATTCCGGTTATTGTGGTCTTGTGTGTTTGCATATACATTCCTGCCATGGCAGGACCAACAGATGCCCCAATAATTCGAATAAGCGTACTCATTCCAAGCGATACTCCAATATCTTTTCTAGGAGAAGTCAGCATAATCACATTCATTGCTCCAACATTTGTCAATGAAAGACCGGTGGATAATATAGCAAGATTTGCTGAAACTAGAAATTCTGAAGAATGGTTAGTGTAAAGACTTACAAATCCAATTGCGCTGATAATAGTTCCCAAAATGATAGGTTTTGTTGAACCAAGTTTAGATACAATGAAACCAGATGTTGGTCCAAAGATCAATAAAACAATTGCGAATGGAAGTTGCACATTACTAGTCATTAGTGGATCTTCACCAAATCCTAGCGGGGATGGACTTCTAACAAGTACGGGGATTGTCTGAAATACCATGAACATGGACATACCTACAATCATTATCATTATGTTTGCAGGTAGAATTGTTTTGTTTGCCAATATTTTCATACTAACAAGTGGTGAGCTAGATCTTTTTTCAATAATTGCAAACAATATCAGGTAAATAATTCCAATAGCAACAAGACCTACCATAGCAAACGAATTAGAATCATCACCATTTTCGACCATGGTCAATGCCATCAAAAATGCACTAACAGAAACGGTCAAGGTAATTGCTCCTTGAATATCTATTTTATTTCTAGAATTATTATCACCAGCACCAATTTTTCCATCAGTATGCAAATGAGACTCTTTTACATGTATGAAACGTGCAATGATTACAAGTAATGCAATTGATATAGGAATTATAGAGTAAAAAGTCGATTGCCAGCCATAATTTTGTATTAGATGGCCACCAGAAACTAGACCAATCACGGCTCCTGTGGCAAACATTGAGGTGATTATGCCTTGGCCAATAGCTATTTTGTTTCGTGGGAATAGTTCTCTAATTATACCAAATGCAATAGGGAACATGGACATACCTATACCCTGGATAATACGTACTAGAAGCATTTCATAGATATTTGTGACAAATCCTCCTAATGATACTCCAAGTACGTATATTGCCATTATTATCAAAAGAACTTTTTTTCTTCCATAGATATCAGAAAGTTTACCAGTGATAGGAGTCATGATTGCTCCAGCTATTAGATAAGTGGTAAGAATCCATGATGACATGCCATAAGATATATGAAAATCTTTGATTAAATCTGGAATTGCTGGAATCAACATGGTTTCAGCATACATCACCATGGTGGCAATCAAACTTAGAATTGCCAGAGTCTTCCAGGCAGAGGCAGAAATTTTTTCTGGAATATTTCCATCATTTGATTTTGACATTGTCATTTAGCTCGTGATCCTTTTGTTTCCTTTTACAGACGAAACTGATTTTTCCAACTCAAATGATATTGCTAAATTTTTTGATATTTTGCGAAGTGTATCAAGAGTTATTTTGATATCATCATCTGAAATATTTTTAGTCGAAGATCTTCTTATTTTTAGAGCACATTCAGTCATAGACTCCCATAGAGAATCAGCTTTTGATGTAAGATAGATTCTATTTGCTCGCCTATCAGTTAAATCTGGTTTTCTTTTTAATAGCCCATCCTTTTCCATTTTATCAATCACTGGAACTAATGTCGCACCTTCAATTCCCATCTTGTCAGCAATCTCTTTTTGCGTTAGACCAGGTTGCAATACAAGAGCTCCAACTACACGCCATTGACTAAGAGTAACCCCGGCATTTCTCCTAAGCTCAATATCAAGGGATCTCTGAAAAGATTTTGCAGTATTATTTACAATAAACCCCACACTATTTTCAAAATCATATTTTGTCATACTTAGAGTACTAATCATTAGCATACTAATCATTATAAATCTTCATTGAAAAACTAGCGATTTGCTTATATCTTTAGCAAACTTGTACGCATTATGACTAAAGAACCTAATGTGATAGGAGTAAAAGTTCTGGAACAAAACGGTATCAATGTAGAAGAGCTGTTAAAAGCTCTTGTCTACAATGCGTCCGTAGAGTTTACAGCTTACTATTACTTTACAAATCTAAGAGCACATTGTGTAGGAATGGAAGGTGAGGGACTCAAAGGAGTAATTGAGGATGCAAGGATGGAAGACCTGAGCCATTTCGAGTCTTGTCTGTCTAGAATATATGAGCTTGGTGGAAAATTACCAATCAACGCAGAGGATTTTATCAAGATGTCAGGCTGTGAATTTCTTCAACTTCCAACAAATCCAATAGATACAAAAGCAATTTTAGAAAAATGTCTAAAGGCGGAACAGGGAGCCATTGTAAATTGGAATAAAGTGTGCCTTATGACACATGGAAAAGATCCAGCTACATACGATGTTGCAAAAGACATTCTAAGAGAAGAAATAGAACACGAAGCATGGTTTTTGGAATTACTTTATTCAAGACCATCTGGTCACATGAGAAGAAAATTCCCTGGAGAGAGACCTTACACCCACAAGCATTCAAGAGCTTTGGGTTAACAAATTTTTTTAATTTTTTATTACGTCACATGATTGTACAGATTCTCATGAAAGGATCAGATAAATATCTATGACAAATTAAAGACACGATAATCACAATTGATAGTAATAATATGCGGTCTACCAGGTGTTGGAAAAAGTACTCTAGCAAAAAATTTAGCCCCCATGATTAATGCCATCATCTTATCTTCAGATAAAATTCGAAAGGAATTATTTTCCAATCCCACATACTCGCCATTTGAGCGGAAGTTAGTCTACGATATCATGATCATCTTGGCAAAATATCTCAATGAGGCAAGATGTAATTGTATACTTGATGCCACTTTTAATAGAGAAGACTCTAGAATGGAAATAAAAGAGAAACTACATCTCAATGATAAACAATTTCACATCATAGAATGTTTTTGTCCAGAAGAGGTGGTTCTCTCACGACTAAAATTTCGTAAAGACGACTATTCAGATGCAACTATAGAAGTATATCAGAAAATGAAAAAGATCTACGAACCTGTAAAAGTTGAGCACGTCATTGTAGATACAACACTTGATACCCAAGAAAATTCTCATAGAATCATAGAAGAGATCAAGGCAAAACAATGAGTACACATCTAGTGATGAGAAGATATGTTAGGCATGCTTGAACATAAAAAGTGATTTAGCAGTAGGCTAGGGTAATTCTTCAGAACTTGGGGCACAGTATTTGTGAACCCATTTACCCGTAGGATTTTTTGCGATCTCTTCACCAGATTTAATGGGAGCATTACATTCAGAGCATGTAGTCTTAAATTTCGCTTTCATGTGATTACCACATAAGACAGATAGATAAACTATCAAAGATGTAGACAGATAGCCAACTGGAACTAATTACTA
>JARLFW010000153.1 GCA_031296345.1 Nitrosotalea sp.
ATATCAGCAAATCTTGTTAGTGGAACAAATTTCTTTGTCTCTGCATCTTCAAAGATGTATGTTCCTGCACCACATGCAAAGTGGATTGAGAGTTCATACTTTGGTTTGCTAGAGAATGCTTCAATTACATTTGTTAGAGGCATGCAACTTGGAACTGGGAACCAATCATCTACTGTTACTTCACCTTTTGTTTGCTCTTCAATTCTTTGTATACAGTCAGGGATTGTGATTCTGTATTTTTCTCGCTCTTTCTTGCCCATTCTTCCTGTTAGTGATACTGGTTGAAAGTTTACTGCATGGACAACATCCATGTTCTTCTGAGCATATCTGATTATTGGACCTAATTCATGATCATTAATTGATTTTATAACAGTTGGAACAAAGACTACAGTAGTTCCTGTCTTTCTAGCACTTTCTAGTGCATATGGAATTTCCCAGTGATTCTTTGGATTGGTTCTTGGTGTTACACCGTCAAAGCTTAGGTATAGATTATTGACACCTGCAAGTCTGACCTCTCTCATTGCTTCTGGGTCTAGTGCAAATCTGATTCCGTTTGTGTTCATCTGAATATGATCAACACCTTCTTCTTTCATTATTTTTATAACATCAACAATATCTTCTCGCAACATTGGCTCACCACCAGTAATCTGCATAGAGTTTCCTGGAATTGGTCTTTCTGCTCGTAGTGTCTTCATCATTGCTCTGACTTGGTCTTGTGATGGTTCATACATGTATGCACCCTCAAGTCCTTTCTTAACATAGAAAAAGCAGTACCAGCATGTCAAGTCACATCTGTTTGTAACTATCATGTTTGCAAGTCCACTGTGAGACAAGTGATTAGAACATAGACCACAGTTGTTAGGACATGAACATTTGTCTATCGTTACATTTGGGGCATGTGCACCCTTGCCATCCATCCAATAGGTGCTGAATTTTTTATACATATCATAAGAGCCAAAGTAAAGTTCTTCACATTCTCCGTGTGTTGGACAAGTCTTTGTCATGAAGACCTTGCCATCCCTCTCAAAGACTTCTGCATCAAGTATCATATTACATTCAGGACAGATACTCTGAGTAAATCTTATAGTAGATTTCTTTCCAAAAGTAGGAGTCTTCTGATTAGATATCTGAATTAGTGCCATCCTTATACGCATATCTTAGGGGATAGTATTTAATCAATTTCCTACAAGACACCAGATGAATAGGTAGATCCTCTTCATGGAAAACTTTGATTCTAGATATATATACCAAAAGAGCCCTCGATCATATTGAATGAGTCTTTCTGACAAGGCAAGAAAATCATTAGAAAAGATCGGTCTTACAAGTTATGAAATAAAGACATATTCTTCACTTTTAAAAACAGGTCCTATCACTGCCTCAGATCTAAGTCAGAAATCAGGTGTACCATACTCAAAAATTTATGAAGTTCTTGGCACCCTTGAGGAAAAAGGATGGATAGGATCTGATGATTCAAGACCTACTCAATACTTTGCAAAGTCACCAGCTACTGCAATACAGACATCAAAACAACAATTTGAAACTGAATTTAGGAATAATGAAAATATTGTACTCAAAGAACTCATTCCACTTTATGAGCAGAGTGGAATCAGTGAAAGGCCAGACATTTGGATAATTTCGGGTGTGATCAACATAGCTACAAAGATCCTTGAAATGGTTGATTCTTGTAGAAATGAGGTTATGATTGCCATACCAAAAGTTGCAGAGGAATTAGCAAAGGAAGCTTTGCCAAAACTTAGACTGTTACATGACAGGGGTGTGGATATCACTATACTAGTCTCAGAAGATGTTAATGATGATACGCTCAAGTCATTAGCAAGACTAGCAAAAGTTAAAGTAAAAAAAGGTCTTTTTGGAGGAGGAATCATATCTGATAAAAGATATGTCGTATTGCTTTTGGGTGAAGAACTAGGTACTACTGGTACAAAAGAGGCAGTTGCAATATGGGCAGATCACTCAGGTTTAGCAGGTTTTGCTCGAGAATATTTTGAATATTTACTTAAAGAATCAAAAGACGTAAAGTCAAGTAGGTAAAATACAATCTCATGAAAGATCAAGAAGTCCTGTTTGTTGGAACTGCAGAAGCAGAACATGTTGAAATGTATCTTAAAGCAATATGGCACATCAAGGAAGCTGGAGATCCTGTGAAAATAAGTACAATTGCCAAGATGCTAAACGTAAGACAGCCAAGTGTTGTCCAGATGTTAAAAAAATTAAATGAATCAAAACTTGTGAATTATAACAAAAGCGGAGTTTCACTTACTAAGAATGGTGAAGATATTGGTTCTAATATGATGCGAAATAGTAGATTGCTTGAAGTTTTGATGGATAGTGCACTCAAAGTAGATATCGATGAGGAAATGGTTTGTGGTATTGAACATCACATGAATGCACAATTTACAGATGCACTATGTACCATGCTCAAGCATCCAAGAAAATGTCCACATGATAATGACATTCCACGCGGGAATTGTTGTAAAAACTAAATTGAAATAAGTTATATCAGAGATACAGAATGAAAAAGTAAATGACTTGTTTTTGTGGCTGTGAAACTTTTGTTAAAGACAGTAATGGATTCAAGGTAGGCTGTGCAAAGTGTAATCATGGTGCTCAGAATCATGAAGAAAGTTTCAAGTTAAAGCCATTAGAAGAAGGGGCTCAAAAGCGTGGCTCTTTATCTTAATTATTCACCAATTACTTTTACAAGAACTCGTTTAGGTCTTTTACCGTCAAATTCCCCATAAAATATTTGCTCCCACGGACCAAAATCAAGTTGACCTTTAGTAATAGCTACTATCACTTCTCTTCCCATGACTTGTCTTTTTAGATGAGCATCTGCATTATCTTCTCCCGTTTTGTTATGTTCATATTTTGATACTGGCTCATGTGGTGCAATCTCTTCTAGCCATTTTTCATAGTCTTGGTGCAATCCACTCTCGTTGTCATTAATGAATACACTTGCAGTAATATGCATGGCATTAACTAGACAGAGACCTTCTTTGACACCACTTTTTTGAATTATTTTTCTTACCTCAGGTGTGATATTTACAAATCCTCTCCTTGATGGAATATTATATGTAAGATATTCTGTATGCGATTTCATGTCAATAATAGAATCAAATACTGATAAAAATCCAGTGCAGGCTCAGAACTCAAGATCCTTCTCATCAAATCAAATGGATATGGTCATCAACGCCTGCAATCAACGATTTTGTTTGTTCCTACTTGAGTCTTTCAAGAAGCTTGATAAAAGGCGGGGCATTGCTTACACAAATGGTAACAATCGATGCAACGTGTTCCCTTGAAAGTTTTAGGAAGTTTGTAATCCTAAGTACTTGTAACTCGTTTATTCCTGAAAGTTACATGGGTGATTATGAAGTATTCCCAGAGCGTGAAACGTCTCCAGGATTGATTTACGTAGAGGCTGCAGACAAGGTTACTCTAAAAAAGATTCGTGACATGACTTTTGTAAATGCAAAAGAAGTACTAGGCATAATTTATTCATCAAAAAGCGGCAATACGAATCTAAAATGGAGACAGATAAGGAGAAACACTGGCAAAGTAGTGGGCGATGCCTCAACTAATACGCTTGTTAACTTGACTGAATCTGGAGTCATAACACAAGAATGGGTCCAGAATTACCTAAAAAAGAAGGCAGAAGAAAAGAAAGAAGTTAAGACTGACGAGTTAACAAACTAGATTACTTTTCTTTTTTATTATAGTTCCACAGAGGTATTAGATTGATTACTAAAAAAATAGATGATAATGCTGTTGCTCTAATACCAGAGGAATCAGATGATCTCTTTACATTAAGACGCATCATAGGTAAGGGAGATAGAGTAGTAGGAGATACTTCAAGAGCTGTCAAACAAGAAAAGGATTTTTCAAGACCTGACAAAGGAGAGAGGATTAAAATCCGTATAGCACTTGATGTTGAGAAAATTTCTATAGATGAGGTAGTAGACAGATTAAGAGTCCAGGGCACTATCATGGAATCAGACAATCCATCAGTGAGTAAAGGATCACACCATTCTTTGACATTAAAAATTGGTGATGCTGTTACTCTAATCAAGAAAAGTTGGAGCGAAATTGAGAAAAAATTAATCTTTGAAAAAAAAGAACACGGTGCTTTTCTTCTTGTTGCAATAGATACTACGGATTGTGGTTTAGGAAGATTAAGTGGTACACATCTCAAACTTTTGCCAAACATGTATTCAGGTGCAAGTGGAAAGAGATACAAATCTAAATTTAACATACAAGATTTTTTCAAAGATGTTCAGAGTGCAATTTCAACTTTGATAAGAGATGGAGACAGTATAGTAATATTTGGACCAGGAGAGACTAAGAAAAGATTAGCAAATTTTCTAGCAGAAGTTCCATCCATTAAAGGACATAAGATGCAAGTAATCGATGCAATAGATTCATCTGGAGAAGATGGAATTTACACTTTTATTAAATCTGATATAATGAAGCAAACTCTAGACACCAGTAAGATTGCAAAGGTTTCTGCCATACTAGATGAGATAATGCTACGAGCCAATAAGAAAAGTACCAAGTTTACTATGGGATTTGATGAGACCTCAAAGGCAAATGACCTAGGTGCTGTCGAATCACTGGTATTTTCAGACAGAATATTTGAAAAACAGGATGAAGATAAAATAATTGAATTTCTTAACCAAGTAGAATCAAAAGGTGTTGAAGTTTATGCAGTAGATTCTACCACAGATGTTGGACTTAGGGTCTCATCTCTTGGAGGAGTTATTTCTCTTCTTAGGTTTTCCCCGCAAAGTTGACTCTTCAAGCCATTTCATATACGGCAAGCTAATACTATCCATTTTGAGCTCTACTATTTCTGGAACTTCGTATGGGTGGGATCTTGCTATTGTTTCCTTGAGTTTTTGTTTAGAGTCACTAGTAGTTTTAAAAAGTGCTAGAAATTCCTTAGTATCTTGAATCTTATTTTTCCAAGTATAGACAGAGTTAATTTCAGTATAGTTTACACAAGCTGCTAATTTTTTTTCTATTACAATATGTGCTACTCTAGAAATTGATTTTTTGTCAGGATATGTAGAAACTATCACAATTCCCATAGCAACTGATAAATTTGCCCTGACTAAAAAGAGTATCAATTAATTTGGCTTTTGAGTTTTTGACGCACAATTCTATCATCTATGTTTTGATTGCATGGGTTGTCGTTTTTGTAATTGCAAAAGGCTTGAAACTTGACAAGCATGGCTTTGAAATAAAACCATACAGTTTGACATACAAGAACCCAAATGTCCAGCTAATACTTACAAAAATTCTAAATAAAACCCAGCGCGCAACTCGAGTTTTCGCAAATATAAGTGTAGTTTTGGGTTTTGTACTGATGGGAGCGGCATTTTGGTATCTCGCATCAAATCTATCAAACTTTTTTGTAAAGCCAGAATCATTTGCAGCTATGACAGTACTAATTCCAGGTGTTACAATTCAATCAAGTGCAAATATAGCATATTTTCTTCTTTCAGTACCAATTGTTCTAGTAATCCATGAAGGCGCTCATGGAATTGTTGCCACATTAGAGAAGATAAGAATCAAGACTGGAGGATTTGCAATATTTATTGCGCTATTTGCAGGATTTGTGGAACCAGATGAGGAAGAGTTTGCAAAGGCAAAAAAAATCTCACGCCTTAGAGTAATAGGAGCAGGGGCAACATCAAATGTTCTATTTTCGTTTATCATTGCAGGACTTTTGATATTCAATCCATCATTTGCTCTAATCATGCCAGACCCCATTAGAAGTATGATGTATCATGAGCCTCTTGGAGTACCAATAGTTTCAGTCACAGAAGGTTCAGGTGCTGAAAAGGCAGGATTACTAAAAGATGACATCATAAATGCGATTGATGGAAATCACATTTCACTTCCTCAGGATTTTGCCAAAATTAAATTAAAACCCGGAGATATTGCTACTGTTTCAGTAATAAGAGATGGAAAAACATTACAGATCCCGGTTACGATCACAGCTTCTAAAGAAGATCCACAAAAAGGAATGCTTGGAATTCTAAGAGCAGCCCTACCATCATACCAACCTGTAGTTCCATACTACATTCACTGGACTCCAGAAGTATTCATGTTCTTACTGTGGCTTTGGATGCTATCATTTTTCATAGGAATATTCAACATGTTACCATTACCAATCTTGGATGGAGGTAAATTCATCCACAGTATAATTGAAAAGAAAGTATCAGAGAAAGTATTGAAAGGAGCTATGGTATCCCTGTATGCTGTTACATTCATTCTATTTGGCTTGAACATAGCCTTATCAGCAGTAAAATCAGGCTTCATAACCATTTAACACACATAATTTTTGTAATCAACATATGGTTAAATTTGGGAGAAAGTTAATCGCGCCATGAAGTGTGATCGTTGCGAGAATACAGTTGTATACTCTAGAAAATATTCAGGTGAGAATCTTTGTTCAGATTGCTTTTCAAAGTCAATCATACATAAAACAACAAAGACAATCTCAAAGTATAACATGATAGAATCTGGAGATGTAGTTGGAGTTGCAGTATCAGGTGGAAAAGACTCTCTTTCTTTGTTGCAAGTAATGAAAAAAATTTCTCTAGATCATAACTTTAAGCTAAAAGCTATTACAGTTGATGAGGGAATTCCAGGATATAGAGATGAGGCTCTCAAAATTGTAGAGGAGTTTTGTAAAAAGTTGAATGTTGAACATAAAGTATATCCATATAGTTCTCTTTTTGGTACAACTCTAGAACAGACCTTAGAACTTAGAGATAATGAGAAGATTTCATCCTGTTCCATATGCGGGATATTAAGAAGAAGGGCAATAGATTATGGTGCTACTGATCTTGGAGTGGATGTGATAGCAACAGGTCACAACTTGGATGACATGCTACAAACTTTTATCATAAATATTATTTCAGGAGATACAAAAAAAATTGGCTGGATGGATCCAGATACTTCTAAAAACAAAATACGAAAGATAAAGCCATTCTGTGATATTTATGAAAATGAAATTGTTTTTTATGCATTTACAAATGAAATTCCGTTTCAATCAGAAGAATGTCCACACATGAATGAGGGAATTCGAACAGAAATTCGTAATTTTCTTAATTCTTTAGAAAAGACTCGTAGCGGTATCAAAAATAACATGTACAAATCAATTTTAAAGATCTCTACTACCCTCAAAGATTCCAACAATTCAGAATGGAGAATTTGCTCAAAATGTGGAAATGAGTGTACAGGAGAGATGTGTTCTGTATGCAGTACGTTGACAAATCTCCGATTGAACTAACCCTAATGCACATAAAGAACTTGTAATTACAATAAATTTGGTAGTAGGTAGGGTTGGGGCGCTAGCCGTGCCCTGTCTCTGAAACCGGCTATATGCAGAGACCAGTAACCGCTGGATAAATCTCTAGATAGACGGTACTCGCTTGACTTGCGGATATGAAATCACGCCGAAGCGGGTGGATATAAGACAGAGGTTGTCCGAAGGGATAGCTCTCAAGTTTGAACTGCCGAAAGGGATGAGGTCCGGGAGGGAGCAATCCTAAGGTAGAACATCCACGCTGCTTCGTCTACGTGGCGGATCTTGCTTGACTTGAGATGAGACCGTTTGCCTAGACTGGAACTAGCGGATCTACTACCTTAATATTCTTAAATCAGACTAGAAAAAACATGGAAGGATTAATCTCAGGAAAGAAAAGGACATATGAAGAATTTAGAATAACTTTACCTTCTAATGTTGTAACACTATTTGATGATCTTCGTAGTTATTGTTTCACACTTGGAAAAAACGTAGTAGAAGACATACGTATGCATAGAATAGTATTTTCAAAATCAATGACATTTAGAAATTTTGCAGATATTGAACCTCAAAGAGATTCCCTAGTCCTAAAGATCAAACGAGATAGAAAAGAGCCTGAAAAAGAGATACAAATAAAATTAAACGACAATCTTGATGAAATTAAGAAACTTCTTTTGGATGCGTATACCAATATTCATTAATAACGAATCTCAAAATACGAGAATTCACCGACATAATTTTCTTGTGTAATCTTTAATTCATCTACAACTGCACCAGCAGGACCAAAATTAGCCCATTCTATTACTGCATCTACGTTTGAATCATTTCCTTCCAATATAGCTTCTACTCTATTATCTGGAAGATTTTGGACCCAGCCCAAAACATTATTTTTTTCGGCAGTCTCCATCATGCTTTGACGAAAATAAACACCTTGAACTCTACCTTTTATCAAAAGATGAACTCGTTTTGAATTCATAATATTTCTTTTTTAAAACTACTAATTAGTCTTAAGTAATTATGCTCGCTCTTTCATTCTGGATCGGCCAGTCTTTCTAGCTGCGATGCTACCGACTTTACGTCCAGGTGGAGCGTTACGTGAAACTGTTGAGCTTCTTCCAACGTGTTGATGTCTTCCACCACCGTGTGGGTGTACGTATACTGCTTGAGCAACACCTCTAACAATTGGATATTTGTGACCCTTTGAGCGCTTTCTTCTCCAAGCAGGACCAGCTCTCATAAATGGTCTATCACCAACACCCCCTCCAGCAAGAACTCCAATCATGGCACGATTCTGTGGGTTAAGAGTAGTGAATTTTCCAGATGGTAGTTTTATGGTTACACCTTCAGTACTATGTGAAAAGACTGTAGCATATGTTCCAGCAGATTTTACTATTGCCCCTCCATCACCGAAATGTTTCTCAACATTGCATACTATAGTACCGTCGGGGATGTTTTGGATACTGATTACGTTACCTGGTGAAATACCTGCCTTTAAACCAAAGAATAATTTTGAACCGATTTTGGTGCCAAGAATTGACGGAATGAAAGATTGCAATCCACTTTCGAATAAGATTTTAGCAAGAGGAGCATCTCTTCCCGTTTCATGAACAATATCTATGACTTTAGCCTCATGTTGTTCAGCCAATGGGAATCTAGGATATTTGGCTGGAAGTAACTTACCAGTAGAAGCTGCGCGGAACTGCATTCCACCTCTACCTCGTCTTCTTACTAGTGGTCGCTTACCCAATGTAGCAATTTTGCTTTATTGTGTAAATTTTAATCTTCTGATCCTTTGTTCTGGATCAAAGACGACAAAGGTATAAAAATTAGTTTGAGGGTGCTAAAACTGTGAGCCAAAACACACTCTCCCTTAAGGTACTTGAGGCTTATACTCGTGATGTAGGGAGAGGAGTTGCACGTATTGATTATGATTCTATGGATTCACTTGGAGCTTCTACAGGTGATGTTATCGAAATCAAGGGAAAAAGAAGGACTGTAGCCAAGTGTTTACCGCTATATCCTTCTGATGAAGGTAAAGGGATTATCAGGGTTGACGGTCTAGTACGAAATAATGCAGGTATTGCAATTGGTGATACTGTTGCGGTCAAAAAGATCAAGGCAGTAGCTGCTGAAAAAATTGTTGTTGCCCCATTAGAAGCTATTCCGCCTATTGATGAAAGATATCTTGCTGACGCATTAGAAAGTGTTCCTTTGATAAAAGGAGACAATGTAATGGTACCATATTTTGGTGGAAGACTAACTTTTCAGGTCATAGGTGTTACACCTGCAGCTGATGCTGTACTAGTTACACAAAAGACAGTATTTCACATTGCAGAAAAAGGAGAAACACTCCGTGGTGTACCACAGGTAACCTATGAAGACATCGGAGGACTAACTGATGAAATAAAGAAAGTTCGTGAAATGATAGAGCTGCCCCTAAGACATCCAGAGATTTTTGAAAAACTTGGAATTGAAGCTCCAAAAGGAGTTTTGTTGTATGGACCCCCTGGAACTGGAAAAACATTGTTAGCAAAAGCAGTTGCAAATGAAAGTAATGCACATTTCATTAGCATATCAGGACCAGAGATAATGAGTAAATTTTATGGTGAAAGTGAAGCTAGGCTAAGAGAAATTTTCAAAGAAGCAAAAGAGAAATCTCCATCCATTATATTTATTGACGAAATTGACTCGATAGCTCCAAAGAGAGAAGAGGTTACAGGAGAAGTAGAGAGAAGAGTAGTTTCCCAGTTACTTTCTTTAATGGACGGTCTTGAAGCTAGAGGAAAAGTAATTGTGATAGCTGCAACCAACAGACCAAATGCAATCGATCCAGCACTTAGAAGACCTGGAAGATTCGATAGAGAAATTGAGATCAAAGTACCTGACAAGAAGGGCAGAAAAGACATCCTAATGATACATACAAGGAACATGCCTCTCAGTGACGATGTTAATTTGGACAAGACTGCCTCAATAAGTCATGGTTATGTGGGAGCTGATTTAGAATAC
>JARLFW010000154.1 GCA_031296345.1 Nitrosotalea sp.
CTAGTCTTTGCAACAAGTCTTTCCAAAAATTTCCCCGCAATTGATTTTTGAACATATACTCGTGAACACGCACTACATTTTTGTCCACCATACCCAAATGCCGCTCTCAGGACGCCTTCTGATGCTTTTTCCATATCAGCAGTTGCAGATATGATTGCCGGATTTTTGCCTCCCATCTCAGAGATGAATGGACGAGGTTTGGCCATTTCAAATGCAGCATATCCTCTCATGCCTACCTCTTTTGAACCAGTAAAGGCAATGCCATCAACTAGAGTACTCTCAAGTATTGTTTTTCCAACTATACCTCCAGACCCTGTTACAAAATTAATTGTAGATGGTGGAAGCTTGTGATATATCGATTCAACAAACTTGAATGCAGATATTGGTGCATCACTTGATGGTTTTAGAACAGTTGTATTTCCAGTAATTAGAGCGCCAGATGTCATTCCAATTGCAATTGCAGATGGAAAATTAAATGGGGATATTATTCCCCAAACTCCATATGGTTTAAGAACGCTATTTGTCTTTTCACCTGTAGTTGCATTTTTTGTCTCCTTTGAAAATCCAGTATTTATCTCAAGTTGGTCTGCATAAAATCTCATAAAGTCAATTGACTCGTCCAAGTCTCCCATTGATTCTAGCCTATTCTTTCCATTCTCAAAACAAAGAATTGCAGCGAGACTGAATTTATTTTTAGAAAACATATCGGCAACCTCTCGAAATATCTGGATTCTTTTTTGATATGGAGTAAGTGACCATTTGTTAAACGAGTCCTTGGCGGATTCAATTGCATGTAAAGTATCTTCTTTTGTTCCCACAGGAAAGTATCCTAGGATCAAATTCTTGTCAGCAGGGGATCTTACTTGGAATTTATTATCTGAAAATATCTCTTTTCCACCTATTATCATAGGGTAACTTTTTCCAAAGTCTTTTCGTATCTCCTCTACAGCATTATCAAACTTTTTATGAAATTCATCAGTCGAATTATTATCTACAAATCTGCCCCATGTCCTCTCATTTTCAAACATGATACCATTACCAGATACTGCCATTAATTAGTTCGCTAAAAGTTGATTTTGTATTAACTGGAGGACAAACATAATTCAAACGAGAAACATTTTATCCGCGTAGGCAAAGGTGTCTTATGCTCAATACGGTATATCGTGATGCAATTAAGAAGCGAGAAGAGGCACGATCTATCTTCAAAGGTGAGAAATTTGATCAAATTATAAAAACAGCCAAAGAGAACTGGCTAGAATACACCCCCCAGAAAAAGGATTCCGACATAGCAGGAATAGACAGTAGTTACAACAGTACAAAATTTCAAGGACTGGAATTGTGGGTAGTAACTGGTGTATCGATAAAATCAGACGGCCAGATGATAACAGAGATCCACAATCAGGGATTAGGACAACCAACACCTGAGCTTGAGACGCAGGCAAGCAGGATGGAAGTAGAAGCTTGTGTCAACTCTGTTGACAAGGCAGAACTTGTGATACTAGACGGTTCACTATATTCACAGTTTCTAACAAGACAGGCAGCGTTAGGAAGTTCAATTATTACGGCAATAAAAAAGAGAAACAATGTAATTTTCATATCAAAGACATCATCTGCAAGAAACCATTTTGAAAAACTCGGTTCAGTTGCAGGAGATATTTTTTATTACAACCACGCAGTCAAAATACCTGGCTTTAGTAAGATATTTGTAGATAACAGTTTGGGACCTGGTAAAGTGGTATCATATGTTTATGCAAGACTAAGAGATTCCACTCCTTTGATCAAGATTGAACTTTTAGGATCGGGTCATAATGAAAATGAAGTAAAATTATTACTTGACATGATAACAAAAAATAGTGTGGGCGGGTATCCATATTCGTTAAAGCTTGCACATGAAAACTGTAAGATAACCAATTCAGATCTTGCAAGACTTGTTAGTCTATATGGACTTGGAAATGAAGTAGGATCAAGAGAGGTATTGAATTGACAATAGGTGTAGTAATTGGAGAATCAAGACCGACGGATGTTACGGCACAATCATCAAAGCCACTTTCAGTTGGAGAATATGTAATAATCGATTCACAGGATGGCCAAATTTTAGGCCTTGTTGAAAAATCAATGATATCAAGTGAAGCATTGACTGATGTTAGAAATTTTGACGAAGCTGTAGAAAGCAAGGAAGTTGCAGATATCAATTCAAGGGATAAAAATTACAAGGTAAAAATTGGTATACTAGGATTTTTAGATAAATTACAAAAGGGACAGATGATTTTGCCTGCAGTTCCCCCACTCCCAGGGACTTCGATAATTGAGGCTACACAGAAGGATTTAGGCATGATATTTGGTCCTACAACAAGTGAATGGATTAGAATTGGCTCTCTTTTAAGAAATTCAACTATCGAGGCCAAGATAAACATCAACAAAATTGTATCAAGACACTTGGCCATACTTGCAATGACAGGTATGGGAAAAAGTAATCTGGTATCATTAATTGCAAGACATATCGGCTCATTAAATGGCACGCTGATTATTTTTGATTACCATAATGATTATGAAAGTCTCGATGTCTCCAAGATAAATTACATGATGGCAAAAATAAATCCAAGATTATTGCCTGCAGACAAGCTAGCTGAAGTAATAGAACTTAGAGAAAATGCAGACAAGCAACAAAGAGTATTGCGTGAATCCCTTACAGAATCAGTAAAACAGTCAAAGGATTTCTGGCAATCATTAGAAGATAGCGTATCATCTTATGGACGAACAACAAAGGGGTATGCAGACAGTGCCAGTAGAGTATTAGATAAAATCGACGACGCAAAACATAGATTCTCAGACATACTTGACCCAGACTGTGGAGATCCTGTGGACTTGATAAAGGAGGGAAGAGTAAATGTTTTGAATATATCAGAGCTCAGTGAGCGACAAGCAAATGCAGGACTGTCATATTATTTACAAGAATTATTACAACAAAGAAAAGATGCAGTGTGGGAAAGAAAAGGCAAGTCATCACATAAAAAAATCAACAAGTTTCTTGCTCCAATATTTATCATAATAGAGGAAGCCCATGTCTTCATTCCAAAGGGTGAGCATACTGATACAAAGTATTGGGCATCAAAGGTAGCAAGAGAGGGCCGTAAATTTGGAATTGGTCTTGGCGTTGTTTCACAAAGACCAAGAAATATCGATCCTAACGTACTAAGTCAGATGGGCTCTCTTGCAATAATGAAGATAGTTCAAGATGATGATCAACAACAAATTGCTTCTGCAGCAGAATCATTAAGCAAGGACCTGCTTTCACAGCTCTCATCATTAAACATTGGAGATGCCGTATTGATTGGTCAGTGGGTAAATTTGCCTTCAATAGTGCACGTAGACGAGGTAAAAAGTAAGAAATCAGGTTCAGATTTAGACGCAGTCTCAGAATGGAGCCAGACAGACAAGTTCAAAGAGATTGCAAAGGAATCAACAAAATCCATGGTTCAAAAAGATTTGTTGCTAGATTGAGATGATCTTTTCACATATTTCTGACACGCATTTGGGTTTTGTTCAATACCATTCCGAAGAGCGAGAAAATGATGTTTACTTGGCATTCAATGAAGCAATCGATACATCGATAAAAGATCATGTGGATTTTGTCATACTTGCAGGAGACATATTTCATGTTCCAAACCCAAGTGGAAAAGCAATTGTTGTCTTAGCAAATGCACTAAAGCGTTTGAGACAGAACAATATAGATTCTTTTTTCATCCTAGGAGATCACGACATAAGCAGAATAAGAGCAACCCCCGTTCCTTTTGTATACCACAATTTGGATTTTTCAAAATATATCGGAAACGGAAAACCAATAATTTACAAAGATATTTTCATTGCAGGATTTGATAAACGTAGAAAGACAGAGATTGAAACATTTGAAGAAGATTTTGCAAGAGTTGATGCAGAGGCCAAAAAACATCAGGGGCATAAAATATTGGTTTTGCACCAAGGAATTGCAGAAATTAACAAGTTTGCAGCTGAACTAAACTCTACAGATCTTCCAAAGAATTTCACATATTATGCAATGGGTCATCTTCATGATCAAGATTTGAAACGATTCTCACATTTAGGAGGCCCACTAGCATACCCAGGGTCAATCGAACTTACATCAAGTGAGGGAATAAAGGAGACACAAAAGGGATTCTACCAAGTAGACATTTCAAAACCAGAAGCCATCCCAACATGGATAAAACTTGACATCAGACCCCAGATGTCCATAAAAACTTCGATGAATGACATCTCAAATGATGTAAACGCACTTGCTGAAAAGATCAAATCATATGAAAGAAAACCAATAATAGAATTAAAAATTACAGGACAGATATCAGAGCCAGGACTGGTCCAGTCTCATCTCTCAAAGTTGACAGATCTTACATTACGTTGCTTTTGGAAACACATCTCTACTGAGCAGGCAAGTGGCTCTGTCTTTATGGACAAACCACTAAAAATAGAAGAAGAGATGCACAGGATTGCAAAAGAGATACTAGGCTCTGAAGAGATGGCAAATTTTGCCATAGATGAACTCTTACCATTATTATCCAGAGGAAACACAGACCAGGCAAGTCAGGCAGTCAACGAAAATTTTGAGCAATTCAAGAGGGGGATGAAAAATGCTACAGTCAGTTGAGCTTGTAAATTTTCTGTCCCATGCAAATACTAGACTAACATTTGATAGAGGAGTTACAGTTTTTGTCGGACCAAACGGTGCTGGCAAGTCAAGTATCATAGATGCAATAACATTTGCATTATTTGGAGAGCACATAAGAAAATCAGTAAAGGGACTCTTGCGAAGAGGAAGTAATCAATCATATGCCAAAGTAGAATTTTCCATAGGAAATAGACAGTTTGAAGCTGTCCGTAAAATAGACACCAAGGGAACAGTTGCGGCACAACTATATGAAAAAATAAACAATGAACTTGTTCCAATTGCTGCCGGAGAAAGAAAACAATTTGGAGAATCAATGACAAAAACAATTGAATCGCTAATAGGATTAGATTTTGAAAAACTAAAAGTTGCATCCATTGTACAGCAAGGTGAACTACAAACAATTATTGAGGCAGACCCTAAAAAATTCAAGGAACTTGTCAATGCTATAATTGGCATAGACAAACTTGACATTGCTTATGAATTTATGAAAAAAACAATAGATGGTTTTAGAGAATCAATAAAATTGAAATTAAGTTATGATGATACAAGTATAGATGTGCTTCAGGCAAAGATTGATTCTTTATCAAAAGAGATCACATCTCTAGAGCCACAAAAGAAAAGACTGGAATCAGAAAAGGCAATGCAGGAACAGGAATTTATCACATTACAACAAAAGATAGAATCTGAAGCACCAAAGGAACTCAAGATCAAAGACATTGAAAACAAAAAGGAAGATCTTCTCAGATACCTAAGAAATTCCATTGTATCAATAAAACGAGAACTTGCAGAAAAGGAGAAAAGACTTGCCGAGTGTTCAAACAGCTTGTCAGTTTTATCGGTTAGACCGCAAGTAGAATCTGAGATAAAGCATGTCCAGTCAGAGATTGACAGGATTTGTATAGAATCAAAAGAGGCAGGA
>JARLFW010000155.1 GCA_031296345.1 Nitrosotalea sp.
ATTATTTTAGGATTAAGGGGAGAAAATTATGAAGAATAAAGAGTTTTTAAAATCCCAGAAGATCATGCGTCTTGCCACAATAGATTCCTCTGGAAATCCACACATAGTTCCTGTGTGGTACATGTATGATAACGACAAATTCTATGTAGGAACCAACACAAAGACAAGAAAAGCAAAAAACATCAAAAAGAATTCAAAGGTCTCATTTTGTATTGATACCGGAATAAAATCACCTGATATTATAGGAATGATGGGAATTGGAAGAGCTAAATTAATTTTGAAAACAGATAGAGTGAAATCATTAGCAGAAAAAATCCTACTTCGCTATTTTAAGAACCTAAAAAATCAGTCCGCCAAGCAACTCCTAAGCCAAACTGATTGCATCGTAGAAATAACTCCCAAAAAGATTACAAATTGGAAATACTAGGCAACAAATTTTTCAATTTTATTCAATGCCTCTTCTAGAAGTGGGATTTCAGGCAGGAAAACCATTCTAAAGTGACCAGTGCCATATTGAGTTCCAAATCCAGATCCATGCACTGTCAGAATACCAGTTGTTTTCAATAATTGTATTACAAATTCTTTGTCTGAACCATACTTGTTATCCTCAATCTTTGGAAATGCGTAAAAAGCTCCTTTCGGATTTGAACAGCTAATACCATTCATATCATTTAATCTCTTGATGGTATAATCTCGTCTTTTTTTGAGTTCAGAGACAAATTTTGTGATATAATCTTGTGGTCCTCTGAGTGATTCTAATGCAGCATATTGTACTGGCAAATTGGTAGCAATTCTTACTCTAGATAATTTTGGTACATTCTCTCGTAATAGTTCTAGTTTTTTTGATTGACTAAATGCAATATACCCTATTCTCCAGCCTGACATCAGGTGAACTTTGGAAAATCCATTTAACAAAATTACAGGAGAATCACCACTAACTTTTCCTATGCCTGTGAATTTTTCGTCAAAGACTATTTGATCATATATCTCGTCACAGATAATGTAGAGATCATGCTCATTAGCCAAATCAACTAAATCTTTTAGAGATTTCTCACTAAATACTACACCAGTAGGATTATTGGGGCTGATAAGACAGATGGCAACAGTTTTGCTTGTAATTTTTGATCTAATATCATCTAGATCAGGAGTTGATTTGTGTAGATCTACCAAGAATTCGATTGGCTTTCCTCCAAATAATCTCACATATGATGCATATGGAGGATAATACGGACCAGGTATTAGCACTTCATCACCTTGTTCCACAATGGATGCCATGATCATCTCAAGGCCTTCGGAAACTCCATTTGTTACTAGTATATCATCTTCTAAAACTCTAAGACCTTTCACTTTTTCTTTTTTTGATATTGCTTCACGTAATTCTGGCAAACCTTCTGAAGATGCATAATAATTTTGACCCTCCTTAACAGCTTTGATTAGTGCTTCTTTAACTCTATCAGGAGGCTGAAATCCATATTGAAGCGGGTCACCTATGTTAAGATAGGTAATCTTCTTGCCTTCCTTTTGAAGTTTCCTCGCTTCTAGTGCAATATCACGTATTGCGTATTCTACCCCTGCTACTCTTTGTGATATCTTCAATTACTTAGACAGATATTTGTCCTGTATAAAACTTGTAAACTGAGAATTTAATTCATAAACTATAAAAATATATGATTTAACTTGTTTCCCTACAATAACATGGCTGATTTTGATGAACAATGGTCCAATATCATGAAAGAGGAATATATTACAAGATACAA
This sequence comes from Nitrosotalea sp., assembly GCA_031296345.1. Classification (GTDB taxonomy): domain Archaea; phylum Thermoproteota; class Nitrososphaeria; order Nitrososphaerales; family Nitrosopumilaceae; genus Nitrosotalea. Next base: position 1,758 of record JARLFW010000155.1, read on the forward strand.
AGGCCAATTTGATTTTACGGATAAACGAGTCAAAGAGTTCTTAAAAATGACAGATGTAAAATCTTGGTACCAGAAGGATTCGCTTATCAAAGATAAGATATGTTTGGATGCTGGATGCGGTCCAGGAAGATGGACTTATGCAATGCAAAGACTTGGTGCTGCAAGAGTGGATAGTTTTGATATCAGTGCGGAGGCCATAAAGAGATGCAAAGAAATCAATCCAGACGCATACGTTTTTGACATTTGGGATTTGAAACCAAATCCCGCATACGATTTTGTTTTGTCATGGGGTGTATTACATCATACAAAAGATACTAGAACTGCTTTTTCAAAGGTTGCATCACAAGTAAAGAAAGGTGGCATGTTACATGTAATGATATACAACAAAGTAAATGATTGGGCTTATGATGGATATCGGGGTCCCACATGCGTAGAGAAGCATAAAGAATGGGTAAAACTTTCAACGGAAGAAAAAATAAAAATGTGCCAAGAAAAAGTCAAAACAGGTGGAAGTGATGTTCATGGATGGTTTGATGCATTCAACCCAGAATTTAATTGGAGTCATTCAACTGATGAAGTTAAGAAATGGTTTGAAGAAGAAGGTTTTACGAATATAAAATTCAAAGAAAAGCCAAATATCAATATGAACGGCATATTACAGAGATAAGTCGTAATGGAATTTCTTCAATAGACATACACATTTATGATATTTGATATGTGATGGTCTTAATGGATTGTATTTCATGTAGTAACTCTAATCTCATTCTTTTTTCAAATGATTCTCATATGAAATTACCAGTATATTTCTGTACGAATTGTCAATTATACATAACAGGAAATTCTCATACTGAAGTAAAAGAAAAATCTGAAGAGATCTATAAGAAATCATATTGGGACGAGAATAAATCTGAAGAATCAATAAAATCTAATTTTACAGATATTTACTCTCAAGATAAAAGACGACAATGG
>JARLFW010000156.1 GCA_031296345.1 Nitrosotalea sp.
ATGGGCAGCTCCGTATATTTCAGCTTGTTTTGCCATATCAGTATTTGCAAAAAACGCATGCCAATTACCATCAGAGCCCTGAACCATTCGAAGGCGTTTTCCATCTACAGAAACGTTTGGTTCACCTAATGCTTGATCTAATTGGTTATTAGATTCACTTACCATAACTTCAACTACCATTGGTCCAGAAAAATAATTATTAAAAAGACTATTTTCTGCAGAGACAAAAAGATTAGGATGATCAGAATAGGCTTTTGCATCAGGTAGAGTCATTGGTGGTATTATCATTGAAAAAACTAGAAGAATTAACAGAATTTTGTACAACTTTCTAATGTTAGCAGATGTATAAGATAATGTTGTCGAATAATTCATATCATTTATGATCGATAAATCATGGCATTTTCATACTAAGTTTAACTAAGGGTCAGAATTCAAATGCATCGTGATAAAGCCCATACCAATCATAATAGTAAGTGGGATACTTGTAGTAGCTGGCTTTGCTATAACAGTATATCAATCTCAAATAACTTCTGAAAATTTTGTAAATGAGCAAAAAACACTGAGTATTGGGACTCAGATGACTATTACAAAAGGGATGGATTTAAACAACAATCGAAAAGGAGTATATGGCATTCAGGTAACTGATTTAAAAAATGATGACAATGTCAAGGTAATTGTAATTGATCCGAATGGAAATGCAATAATAACCAAATCTGTGACATCAAGTCCAATTCAAGAAATTTTCAAGATTTCTACCTCTGGAAATTACACCTTACAAATAGAAAATCAAGGACAGAGAGAAATTCAGATTCTAGGATTTATAGGATATTATCCAGAAGGCATAGAATCAGATGATACTTCTGGTTTCATCGTACCTATCGTACTTATTATAGGTCTGTCCGGACTTGCAGTTGGCATGATGTACCTCATAAAAAATCGTGTCAAACCTCAATCTTAGTTTAGATATTGATCAAGTTCGGTTAGTCCGTCAACTACATTTTTAAAATTATCATCACTTTCCATAATTTTGTTAAGTTTGTTCAAATCAACTTTAAAAATTTCATTTCCATTATTTTGATCTATTATAACAAAATGGTGTTCTATTACATAGGAGAGACGATCTTTTATCTGGATTGAAGATAATTGTAGCTTGTCTGTCAGATATACTGAATCCTTTTCTCCACTTTCAAGCTCTGCAAGAATAGATGACACATCTGGGTCTACCAAAGTTTCCATCATTTTTTGTCTATCAAAACTTTCACTCAAATTTACCAACTATTCCTAGAATTTAGTATTTTTTTCTTGTTAGATATAAAATCACTTATTAGAACTCTATCAATTTTTTCCGGATTTATGTAATATGCTCTTCCTCTCAGATGTTTTTCAAGATTTTCAACATAACTCAATAGTTCTGCTTCTTCGCTTACCATGATGGTGTCAATTTCAATACCTTCTTTTCTACATTTTTTTGCTTCGTGCAATGTTTTAGATTCCACTGCTGGATCAACTTGCCTATATCTATAACATAGATAGACCATTTCATCACCTATATCCAGTTTAATGCCCCGTTCATTTTTTATTTTAGAAAGTGTTGTCTCATCTGGTCTGTAAAAGTGGGAATACGGTTTGTCTGACAGTATAGCATTTTTTTGTGATTCATCGTCTACAAAACAAGCACTTGGTTGGCCATCAGTTATCATGACAATTCTTTTATTTTGTGAACCATCTTTTTTTAGAATCTTTAATGATAGTCTTAGAGCTGCTTGATAATTTGTATAATGAAGAAAATTATCATTAGCATCATAGGTTTTTAGATATGGAATATCATGAGGATTGATTTGTGATGCAAGTGAGCCAAAACCAACAATGTAAATAGAATCACTAGGAAAGAATTTTTTATTTAGCACGTATAGTGCCCACAGAGCCTTTTTTGCCGCCTCTATTCTAGTTCCCTCTCCAGAACTTAGAGAATATTTCATTGTAGAACTAAGATCTATGCAGTAAACTACTGAAACTTTTACCTCTTCCTTTGTCTCAAATTTTTCAAAATCATCAAATTCTATTTCAAGTGGGAATTTTATTGGTTCAGATTTACTTTTTTTTCGCTGGATTACATTCATTATTGTCTTCGGTACATTCAGATGTTTGATGTCATCTCCTACTTCGAGTTTTTTTGTCGTATCAAGTATTGTATCACCTAATCCAATATTCTTAGTTTCGTGAAAACCAGAGCCGCTCTCATTAATTGCTTTTACTATATCTTCAAGCATTTTTTGTCCAATTTCAAAAAAAGCTTTTTTTGTCAACCATTTTTTGTCATCTTTAAGATAACCAAGTTTTTGCAAGTACTTTGTCATTGGCTCACTATTACCATATACCTCTGTTTCTTGTTGACCTTCATTTTTTGCTTGATTTTCAGTTGTTTCTTGTAATGATCTTTCCAGTATACTTTCCAGATCTTTCATTGACGGGGTTTTTTCTTTCAAGATTTGGCTTGCAATTGTTTTAAGAGCCTGCTTGAGTGATTCATCAGATATTTCTGATGAGGAATTTTTAGATTTATTATCTTCACTTTGAAAATAAACAAAGTTAGTATTAGCTCGCAATGTATGTGCCCTCTTTCCTATCTAGAATTTTGGGTTCAAGCCAGCAAAGACCATCAAGTACTAGTTCCACAACACCAGCTTTAAGCTCATTTTGTGCATTTTCCGAGATAATCAGAGTGTCATTAGAGATTTCATGCTTTTTAGTTTCTTTTATAAAGTCTTCCTGATCAGAAGTAACTTTTTGGTATACATCGTTAATCAAAGTTAAGAGGGAATTGAAATTCTTCAATTGATTATCATAAGATGTTTGAGAACTATTTGTTCCAAGTATTGCTTGTGACACTTGGAATGATTTACCTAGAAATTCTTTTTTTATCGAATCAAGAATGCTTGAATCTATACCTGTTAGATATTCTAATGATGTTTCTTTCATAGAGTTGGAGATTAGAGTTTTTAGAACTTTTGTACGGTTTTCGGTTACATCATCAAGTTCAGCAAGTTCAAACTTTACTGATTGAGCAATTGAAAATATATCAGATGGTCTTGGTACAGCCATAATATTATGAGTTAGAGACCTAGTTCTTTCTGCTTCACCTACAAGTAATTCTAGACTATGTACTCCCATTCTGACGCTGACGCCCTTGTCTTGATTAATTTCAGTACTAGAGCGAGCTGCTTGAACAATTCTTGTTAAAATTTTCAACAAGAATACAGGAATAAGTGATCTTGGTATTTTTGCTTCCTGGATTATTATCAGCATTTCATCATAGAGTGATCTTGGATAATGAGTTTGAATGTGACTTTTTAGTCTATCATAAAGTGGTTCAATTATTTTTCCAGAATGAGTATAGTCTATAGGATTTGCAGTTGCAAAAAATACTGTTTTTGGTTCAAAGATAACAGGATATGAGCCAGTTGTGAACCTTCCTTCTTGTAATACAGACAAGAGTGCTACTTGTTTTCTTGTATCAAGAACAGGTAATTCATCAATACAAAATAATCCATGTTTTGCTTGCATTAGTTGACCTGGTGAATAAGATTCAATTTTATACATTTCTGTACCTTTCTTAGTTATCTTAATTGCATCTATCTGACCAACCAAATCTTTTACAGAAATATCTGGAGTTGCTAACACATATTTGAATCTGTGTCTGCCATCAACCCACTCAATTGGAGTATCAAGTTTATTGTTACGAATTTTTTCTATACTGTCACCATCAACGTAAAATTTTGGAATTGACATGTAATTTTCTCTATCCTCCAATAAAGATATCAGATCACTTGGTGGAAGATCCATTGGGCAATCATTTGTTATACTACCTCGAATTAGCGGCATTGGTGAAAGTAGAGTTTCTGCAATGGTTTGTGCTATCCTAGTCTTTGCCTGTCCTATCTGACCTACCAAAATCATATCATGGCATGACAATATAGCTCTATCCAAAGCAGGAATAACATCATCATCAAAACCAATTATTCCAGGATAGGTAACACTCTTCGACTTTATTTTTGAAATTAAATTTCTTCTAAGTTGTTCTTTTGCACCAACGATTTTATAATTAATTTCCAAAAGATCTCTTAATGTCTTAATTTGTTTATAGTCTTCAGGAACACCCGCTAGGATTTCCGTATACTTTGGTTCTGAACCATAACTTCTATTAACAAGATTTTCAATTTCCTGAGTCAATGTGGTAAATACTCTCTAAATCTGATTTAAACTGTTATTATTTTAGTATGGTTTTTATCGGGGATGAAGGGGATTTTTTAATACTTGTCTTCACAGGAATTCAGACACATCGTAAGAATTGCGGGTAAGGATGTTCCCGGTGCCAAAAAGACCATCATAGGAGTTGGTCAAGTAAAGGGCATAGGTTATAATTTTGCAAGAGCTCTTTTACAAGTTTTAAAAATTAATCCAGATAGTAATGTAGGTTTTCTCACAGAATCACAAGTAGTAGAAATAGAAAATGCAATGAGAAATCCTTCATCTGTCAATATACCTTCTTGGTTTCTAAATAGACAAAAAGATATGGACACTGGAAATGATTTTCATCTAATTACTTCTGATGTTGATTTTAACAAAAGAAATGATATCGAGAGAGAGAAAGGCATGAACAGCTGGAGAGGATTTCGTCATACGTATGGATTAAAAGTTCGTGGACAAAGTACGCGTACCACTGGTAGAAAAGGTGGTGCCGTTGGAGTAAAGAAAGGAGGCAAAGTTTTACCAGCTGGTTCTCCAGGTGCTCCAGCTGCTGAAGGTACAGCTCCGGCAGCAGCAGGTGCAGCTCCGGCAGCAGCAGCCGCAGCTCCAAAGGCAGGTGCAGCTCCAAAGGCAGGTGCAGCTCCAAAGGCAGGTGCAGCTCC
>JARLFW010000015.1 GCA_031296345.1 Nitrosotalea sp.
ATGAAAAAATATGATTTTTCTGATCTGTATGTAAGTAACCATGGACTCAGAGAGGGAGCACTTTCAATATTTCTAGAAGACCCCAAGGCATATCACGATGGATTCCTCACTGCTGAGCAAATTCGAAAAACAATTGGTCTTGACGACCAGCGTGGCACAAGTCCAGAAAAAGAAACTTTTCTTAATAATCTTTTATCTATCAAACTTATTTCTAAACGAGAACGAAGAATACTTGACTACGCTGAAAAAATAATGTCAGAGAGATCATCATTTAGCAGTCCACAGAGTGTGTTTTATTCAATCATGGATGAAGATATTCCGCTTGATCATAATGATCAATTACTCTTGGGACTTTCTTTAGTACATGCAAGACATACTAAAACATCTGATTGGTTATTTGCCAGATACAAAACAATTCTATCTCAACAGGATAAGGTATCTATGAAGAAAATCTCAGCACTGATTACTCTGAGAAAGATTCTTGAAAGAACAAAATCAAAGATTGAATTGAGACAACATGGGGCAAGAATAATAGAAATCACCGTTATCCAATCACGATCTACACAGAAATTTTTACTTAAAGATGCCTTGAAAAAGTTTGAGACTGTATTCGATGTTAAGGTTATTCTCTCAACTCGTCCATATCAGGGAAGTTCACAAAGCTCCGTCCTCGAATTATAACTAGAAATATCCTGTCTTCGGTCTTCTTTTTTTGAAGGCAGTTACAAACGCATGATACTTTCTACTTCTTTCTAAAACTTCAGATTCTATCATGCCTAAATATTTTGAATTTTGCTCAATGCTCCTAAGGTGATCAATAATTATGTCATTATCATGAATATCACCTAGTATGTCTTGAATTTCTTTTAAATTTTTGAGGATCTGGACTGTTTTTCCTTTGTTTGATGCTAATTCAAATGAGTATCGTAATTTTTTAAAATCTTTTCTTAGCATGTGAAGTTCTTCTATTTTTTTCTCGTCTCCAAGTGCAATTATTGTATTTTTCTGTATGTTTAACTCAATCTTGCCTAATACCTTGAAATACCTCTTATTCAATTTTGATTCTTTTATCATATTTGCAGAGATCTTGGGAGTAGATGATTGTAGAATTTTTAATGCAATTTCGTTAGCACTGTGAAGTTTTTCAATTCTGGAATTCTTAAGAATAGTTACTAAATCATATGTTTGGTCTTGATATTTGGATTCCATTTTTGCACATATTATGTCATAATCTCTTATCTTTGCATTTAATTTGAAAAGTGTTTTAGCTTGTTTTACATGATTCCTATTTTTTTCTTTTTCTCTTATATTCTTTGGAAGTATCTTGTGAGCAGTCTCTAAACGTCTAATTGCAACTCTGATATCATGGATGTTTTCATCATTTGGATTTTTTATGTAGTCATGTAATTTCTGATAGAACCCATCTTGTATTTTTTCAAATTTCTTGAGGAATGATTTCTTGTCCAAATCTAAATATTCTTTCATTATATTCCTGATAGTAATACTATTTCTTTTAAGTTATGATCTGTTTATTTTTCATGTTTGAAATGATAATTAATGTGATATTGCTTTTATGAATAGCATTATTACAAATGATACTGCCGCACTAGCAGGTATTGTAATAATCCATGCCCATACGATCCTTTTTCCTATGCCCCATCTGACTGCTGACATTCTTCTTACTGCGCCTACCCCCATTATGCTTCCAGAAATTGCATGGGTTGTACTTGCAGGAACTCCAAACCATGCAAGAGTTGCAAGTATGGTGGCTGCACTTGTTTCTGCAGCAAAACCTTGGTAGGGTCTAAGCTGCGTAATCTTTACTGCCATTGTCTTTACTATGCGCCATCCTCCAAAAAATGTTCCAAGGCTAATAGCTAAGGCAGCCATTATGATTACATAGTATGGAACGCTAAATTTTGTAATTACTCCCTGAGTTAGTAAAATCAAAGCAATAACTCCCATCGTTTTTTGTCCATCGTTTGCTCCATGGGTCAAAGAAAAGTATGTGGCTGAAACTAATTGCAGTCTTCCAAAAGCTGAATTTACTGCATGCGGTTTTGCTTTAGCAAATACCATCATTATCACTAACCCCATTGCAAATGCAGCAGCAAAACCAGCAATGGGTGAGACTAAAATTCCAGTAGCTACTTTTTGTAATCCATCAAACATTATTGCCTTGGATCCAGCCCCTGCTATTCCTGCACCTATGATTCCACCTACCAATGCATGACTACTAGAAGTAGGCAAACCAAGCAGCCATGTTATAATATCCCATACTATGGCTCCAACCAATGCACCGATGATTATATTGAGTGTAACAAAGTCTGGATTGATGATTCCCTTTCCTATTGTAGTTGCAACTGCAACTCCAAAGAGAAATGGACCGATAAAATTGGCAGCAGCTGCCAATGTAACCGCATGAAGGGGTCTTAGAATTCTGGTACCTACTACAGTTGCAATCGAGTTTGCGGCATCGTGAAATCCATTGAGAAAATCAAAAACTAGTGCTGCTACAATTGCACCTATAGCTAGTTCAATCATAGAAAATACCTATGTATATTTGAGAACAATGTCCTCTATGGAATCAGCTACATCCAGACATCTGTCTGAAGCATGCTCTAATGCTTCATAGGTGTCTTTCATCTTGATTATGTTGATGACATCTGTTGTCTCAAATAACTCTCCTATGGCTTTACGATAAATCGCATCAACATTATGTTCTTGTTCATTTACGGCACGACAGTGTTCAATTAGTGATTTATCTGCCTTTACCTTGTTTAATCTTGTAATCATTAAATTGATTTCCTTTGTGGAGTTGTGGATTTCTTTTGCCATTTCAAGCATATGTGGTGGAGGAGATTTTATCTTGAAACCGATTATTCTTCCAACTATTCCATCGATGAAATCAATAATGTCATCTGTCTTTGATGCAATTCTAGAAATGTCTTCTCTGTCTAGTGGAGTAATGAATGTCTTGTTTAATTCTTCAAAGATGGAATGTGTAAGCTTGTCTGCCTCTTTTTCTAGTTTTTCGATTTGAGCATGATTTTCATTTACTTTATCAAAGTTTGCAAATAGTTCAACTAATAGTTTTGCAGACTCTTCTGCTTTACCTGCAAGATCATTTAATATTGAAATAATTTCTTTGTCATTTGATTTTATCCAAGATAACCATTTTCCCATGTGCTCTGTCTTAAGACTCGTAAATAAATATCTGCTCTATATAGGACAAGTGATCTATATAGATAAAATCCTTGATTTGACTGTTTTTTTACTCATGGAGAGACATTCTCAGAAATTACATCCTGAACTGTTTCATTAATGACAGCTTCTGCAATATCACTGGAATATTCAGCGGTTCTACGAATATCTTCTAAGACAAATTTGATAACACTGGAATATTTCTTTGATTCTTCAAGACTGTCTGTAAACTCTCTTTCTTTTTCAGCTATTCTACATGCATTGGTTGCAACATTATCCGCAAGAACATAATCTCTCTTATTTAGGGCCAAAATGGAATCCTCAAAAACTTTGAGTGATTCCTCACTAAGACGAGTTATTTTTTGTATTAATGCAGGCTCCAAAGTTGATTTCAAAAATTTTATCCTGCTTGCAATGGATACTGCATGGTCTGCAATTCTTTCAATTGACTTTACCACTGTTCTGTAACTGATGCAATCTGATGGTTTTTTGAGTCCAATATCTCTAAGAATCTTTTCATGTTCAACTGCAAGTGTTAGATTTCTTAATATGTATAGACTGAATCTGTCAACTTCATCATCTAAATGGGTTATCTCTTCTCCTAATTCAACATCCATTTCTTTCAGTGCGTCAATTGCTTGTCTGTGCATTGTTGATGTGAGTAAAAACATCCTCTTGAGTGCATCACTTATTGAAAGTTCTGGAAGACTTGTTAAAACCTGGATTGTTATAGATTCGGGAGTGGTCTCTACAATTTCAGTTCCAATCATGTTTCTTCTTACAAGATCTCTAATTGCTTGTTTGTGCTCTAATTGAATTCTGCCACCCTTTGCATGAATTTCTATGATCTGATAACCTGCAAGATACATTGCAATGACCTTTCTTTGAACTGATTCTATACTATCTTTTTGAATTATCACGGCCTTTGATTTTGAAAGCTTTGGACTAG